>JAPLJE010000143.1 GCA_026388755.1 Deltaproteobacteria bacterium
CCCGTGGTCAGTTCCCTGGCAACATCGGCATTTTCCACGATGATCCCGTCGGGGTCCGGCAGCATGCAGGCCGAAAGCTTCGGGCCGTCCTGAACCGCTTCGATAATCCGGTCATAGGCGCCGGTCCCCAGAAATACATCCACCTCCGGAAGGGCCGCAACAATATCCTCGCGATAGCGCTCCGGAAGGCATCCGGTCACGATCAACCGGCTGCAGGCTCCGCTTTTTTTGAAAGCGGCCAGTGCCAGTATGGTATCGATGGATTCATTGGCCGCAGACTCGATGAAACTGCATGTATTGATAATGATGACGTCGGCATCTTCCGGATCCGGAACCGGAACGCAGCCGGCTTCCCGCAGCTTTCCCGTCATGACCTCGCTGTCCACAAGATTGCGGGCGCAACCCAAGCTGACCAGATGAATATTCATGGTACGATCCTAAATCTTTTGGACGGATAACGAGTTGTCAGCATATCCTTGGAAGCTGCTCCCCGGTCAGCATGTCCACGATACGGGTGCCGCCAATGCGCGTTTGCAGGATCACCCTGCCCGCAGGCTCCTGTACCACCTCGCCGATGATACAGGCATCCTTTCCCAGAGGATCTTCGCGAAGCACCGCCAGCACCGCGTCCGCATGATCCGGGGAGACAAAGGCAATCAGCTTTCCCTCGTTAGCGATGTAAAGCGGATCAAAGCCCAGCAGCTCGCAAAGCGCCGCAACATCCGGCTTGATGGGAATCCGCTCTTCAGCGATTTGGATTCCCACACGGGATTGACCGGCTATTTCATTTAACGTCGTCCCCAGTCCCCCGCGGGTCGGATCCCGCAGCACATGAATGCCCCTGTCAACAGCGAGCATCCGCTGAACCAGATGATTCAGCGCAGCCGTGTCGCTGACAACCGGTGAATCAAATCGCATGCCCTCGCGGCTGGTCAGAATGGCAATGCCATGATCCGCAAGGGTTCCGCTCAAAAGGATCTTGTCCCCCGGCCTTGCCCGGTGGCCGGAAATCTCAACGCCTTCCGGGATCCGGCCGATGCCGGAGGTATTGATAAAAATCTTGTCCGCAGCGCCCTTGGGAACCACCTTGGTATCCCCGGTAACTACCAGAACCCCGGCATTTTGAGCGGCAATCCCCATCTGGCGGAGGATCATATCCAGCTCCGCGGCCGGAAACCCCTCTTCAATGATCAGGCCGACACTTAAAAACAAAGGAACGGCCCCGCACATGGCCAGATCGTTCACGGTGCCGTTGACGGCCAGGTCCCCGATGTTGCCACCGGGAAAAAAAATGGGATCCACCACATAACTGTCGGTTGAAAACGCCAGCCGCTCTTCTCCGATCTTGATCTCGGCGCCATCATTCAACTGCGCCAGGATGGGATTATCAAAGGCGGGCAGCATCATTTCCGCAATCATCGTGTGGGAAATTTTTCCGCCGCTGCCATGGTCCAGAAGGATTTTATCGTTTTTCTTCATACCTGATTCTTTCTAAAAAAAGACGGGATTCAGAGGACGGATCATTTTCCGTCATCCAATTGGGATGGCAAAGTAAAAAGTTCAAGATCAAGGCGAGCAAATCCTGAGGAGTGAGGCGTACGGCCAGTACGCCGCAATGACGAAGGATGCAGCTCAACGCAGATATTGGGCTTTTTACGAAGCCATCAATCATTGCGAATAGTACCGGTAATAGGCGGCGCAGGTTCCCTCGCTGGAAACCAATCGACCGGGGTGCACCGCTTTTTATAAAGCGCGCATTCCGGAGGGATTTTGATCCCCTTCAATATATCGCCGCAGGCACATCCCTTGGGAATGACTGGTTCGGGAACCCTGATATCAAGCTGAAGGGCGGCATCGGCCCGGGCATATTCCTGCCGGATTTTCAGTCCGCTGCCGGGGATCGTTCCGATTCCCCGCCAGGCCGCATCCATGGGCTCAAACACCGCGTTCATGACCGACATGGCCTTGGGATTTCCTTCCGGGGTGACGGCCCTGGGATAGGCATTATCGATTTCCGGTTTTCCGGCATGAATCTGTGAAACCAGCGAATAAACCGCCTGAAGAATATCGGCCGGCTCAAACCCGGCAACCACACAGGGCATATGATGGACGGTTTTCAGAAACGTGTAGGCATTTGCTCCGACTATGACCGAAACATGGCCGGGAAGAATAAAGCCGTCAATATGGACTTCCGGGGCAGTCACCAGAACCTCGAGGGCGGGCGGAACGGTTTTGTGGGCGGAGTAAACTAGATAATTGGTCAGTCCCGCTGAATTTGCAGTCAGGATGGAGGCTGCAATGGTCGGCGCAGTGGTTTCAAACCCCACGCCCAGAAAGACCACCCGCTTGTCCGGATGCTGCTTGGCGATGTCCAGGGCATCCATTGCCGAGTAAACCACGCGGATATCCCGTCCACAGGCGCGCTCCGCC
>JAPLJE010000152.1 GCA_026388755.1 Deltaproteobacteria bacterium
GTCTTGGGTCGGTTATGTTTTCAAAGTAGTGGTTGATTGTTGGAATTTCTGTCTTTGCCATGCATGCCTCCTATTGATAAGATATTTGTAATAATATCAATAGGTAGCATACTTTTATCGAAAAGTCTAGTTTTATTTAATCATTTAAAATAGTTATAAACCGTTGAAATCAAATGAAACATAACAAGCCACTGTTTATAAAATTGCCAATTCCAAATGCGGTTACCCTGGCATTTCGTCCTTCCGTATGATGACGAAACAGTTGCCTTTTTCTCCGTCTGTTTTTATGAAAACCCTTTAACAGTGGTAAACCCTTTTGCATAACAATTTGCAAAGTGATCCCATAAACGAGATTTCATGAGACATTTTAATAGTATTTTGATAACATTTATGGTTATGTCAACTGTTAACAAGAAAATTTGCTTTGGATTGTGATGTTGAGGATTGCCGGGAAACATCAATGATTGCCTAATCGGATCTGTAATGAAATCCATCGGAAAATATGAAATCCTGGGACTCCTGGGCCGGGGCGGCATGGGCAAGATCTTTAAAGTCAGGCTTCCGGTTATCGGCAAAATCGCCGCACTGAAGCTTCTTGCCCCGAATCCGTTTCTGGTGGATATTCTGGGCATTGACCGGATCGAAGCGCTGTTTATTTCCGAAGCTGTCACCATGGCAGGATTGAGGGATCCGCATCTTCTGGAAATATGGGACTTTGACAAGGCTGACGGAAAGTATTTCTATACCATGGACTATTACTGCAACAATCTGGGGGCCATGATGGGAGAATCCAGCCGGATCGAGCTGCCATCGCGTATCATGCCAACCGACAGGGCCATTCACTACGTCCGCCAGACCCTTGAAGGGCTGGCCTGCCTGCATCATGCCGGCATCATCCATCGGGACATCAAACCCTTTAACATCCTGATAACCGATCAGGATACCGTTAAAATCGGCGATTTTGGCCTGTCCAAACTTCGCGGAGAGACTGTTGGCAGCCCGCGGAATCTGAAAATCGGCTCGCCGTTTTACGCACCCCCCGAGCAGGAAAGGGATCCGGATCATGTTGACTTCAGCGCCGATCTCTATGCCGTAGCCATAATGTTGTACCGCATGCTGACCGGATGCCTTCCCAAGACTCCCCCTACCCCTACCAGCCGGACAAACCCAGATTTGGGTGAAAACTGGGATCAATTCCTGTTCAAGGCTATTTCACCGAAACCGCGGGACCGGTTTACCTCAGCCGGACAGATGCTGGATGCTCTAAAAGTGCTTGAAGCCGACTGGATTGTCAAAAAAGAACAGGCTTGCAAGTTTTTGGACAATCCGCGGGCAAAACCGTTTGCAAATTTGAGACCGGACAGTTTTCGGCCGAGAAAAGAGCCTGTACGCATCAGGCCCAGGGAAGCCCGAACCTTTTTTGGTCTGGATGATCTGTGGCGCCCCAAGCAATATACCCCCCACCGATTTCATCCTCTTGACGGCCATGGGGTTCTTGATCAATCCACCGGACTGATTTGGCAGCAAGCCGGATCCCCATACCCCCTTACATGGAAACAGGCCAATGCCTATATCCGGAATCTGAATTGCGCGCAATCGGCCGGATTCAATTCCTGGCGTCTTCCCACGATTGACGAATTGCTGTCGATCGTTACCCGGCCCTCTCAGGCACTGGATCTGTGCATGGAACCCGTTTTTGATTCTTCCCAGAAATGGTTGTGGAGCGCCGACAAACACTCGTTTACAACAGCCTGGTATCTTAGCATGGATCTGGGGTTTGTTTCCTGGCAGGACATGACCGGGTATTATTATGTAAAAGGCGTCTGCGGCTGATGGCCGTTTTTTTGTTCACTGTTTATCTTTTTCGATAACCCATTCCCAGAAAGGAATCGTTCATAATGAGCATTGACCCCAACAAAGTCATATATTCGATGATCGGCGTCAGTAAATTTTATCAGAAAAAACCCATCTTGAAGGACATCTATCTGTCTTATTTTTATGGTGCAAAAATCGGAGTCCTGGGGCTGAACGGCTCCGGAAAAAGCACGCTGCTGCGCATTCTGGCCGGAGTGGACACCGAATTTAACGGAAAAACCATTCTGACGCCGGGTCATACCATCGGATACCTGGAGCAGGAGCCGCTGCTGGACCCTGCCAGAACCGTCCGGGAAATCGTTGAACAGGGGGTTCAGTCCGTGGTTGACCTGTTAAAGGAATACAATGATATCAATGAGAAATTTGCCGAACCCCTTTCCGATGATGCCATGAACAAGCTGATCGAAAGACAGGGAGAGGTTCAGGAAAGCCTGGATCATCTGGAAGCCTGGGATCTGGATTCCCGCCTGGAAATGGCCATGGATGCCCTGCGCTGCCCGACAGGCGACACCTTAGTCCAGGTGCTGTCCGGCGGAGAAAAACGCCGGGTGGCGCTTTGCCGACTTTTGCTGCAAAAACCCGACATTCTGCTTCTGGACGAACCCACCAACCATCTGGACGCCGAATCCGTTGCCTGGCTGGAACACCATCTTCAGAATTATGCAGGAACCATCATTGCGGTCACCCATGACCGGTATTTCCTGGACAATGTTGCCGGCTGGATTCTGGAACTGGACCGGGGTCAGGGAATTCCCTGGAAAGGCAATTACTCCTCCTGGCTGGAGCAGAAACAGCAGCGGCTCAAAAACGAGGAAAAATCCGAATCCGAGCGCCAGAAAACCCTCCAGCGCGAGCTGGAATGGATTCGCATGAGCCCGAAGGCCAGACAGTCCAAATCCAAAGCCCGCATTCAAAGTTACGAGACCCTTCTGAAACAGGACGTCGACAGCCAGGTCCGGGACCTGGAGATCTATATTCCGCCCGGCCCCCGGCTCGGAGATGTCGTCATTCAGGCAGAGGCCGTCGCCAAAGCCTACGACGGCCGGATTCTGGTTGACGACATGTCGTTTTCACTGCCGCCTGGCGGAATTGTCGGCGTGATCGGCCCCAACGGCGCCGGCAAAACCACCCTCTTTCGCATGATCACCGGACAGGAGAAACCGGACTCCGGCGCCATTCATGTCGGCAAGACCGTTCAACTGGCTTATGTGGATCAAAGCCGTGATGTCCTGGATGCGAACAAAACCATCTGGGAAACCATTTCCGAAGGCAAGGACATGATCGAATTGGGAAGTCGCCAGATCAACTCCCGGGCTTACGTGTCCCGATTCAATCTTTCCGGCACAGATCAGCAGAAAAAAGTGGGCACACTGTCCGGAGGCGAGCGCAACCGGGTGCACCTGGCTTTGATTCTGAAACAGGCAGCCAATGTCCTGCTTCTGGATGAACCGACCAATGACCTGGATGTCAATACTTTAAGAGCCCTTGAGCAGGCTCTTGAAAATTTTGCCGGTTGCGCCGTGGTGATCAGCCATGACCGCTGGTTTCTGGATCGCATCGCCACCCATATTCTGGCGTTTGAAGGCGACAGTAAGGTTGTCTGGTATGAAGGCAATTACTCTGATTACGAAGCAGACCGGAAAGCCAGGCTGGGTATTGCCGCGGATCAGCCGCATCGCATCAAATACCGGCAGTTGACCCGGTAGGAAATCGGGGGGCAGATGACTGATGGCAGGAACGAGAGAGATGAGCGAAA
>JAPLJE010000553.1 GCA_026388755.1 Deltaproteobacteria bacterium
AAAATTCAAATCGATCCCGATAATAATGTCATATATATTTATTAATATAAGATAGTTATCTGTTTTCCTATAAAGACTACCCGGCCACTAGTGATATTGGATATTAAAAAAGTCAATCCCTTCACATTGACGATGCCGGACAATCATTATTGGTCTGTCGGTGAAAAGCTTGGAAAGGCATGGAATATCGGAAAAAGTTTAAGCGGGAAACTGGGCCGTTCCCTTTGACTAAGGCAAAAATATGCTGCTATTTTTCTACATCACTATAAGTTTCATTGTCTTTCTTGGCCTGATAGCGATTATCTGGAGATTTTCTTCTCTTCGGTCATCCATTCCCTGTCCGACATGGTTAAGTTGGCTGGTCGAATTGGACAATCCTTTCTTTAAAAATTATAGCGCTCACGCAATTATTCAACATTTGGCGCTCGCGTCCGGGATGAAAGTATTAGACTTTGGCTGTGGTCCGGGACGGTTGACCATTCCTGTTGCGAAACAAATTGGCCCTACCGGCGAAGTGACTGCTTTTGACATTCAACCTGGAATGTTGCAACGGGTGCGGGCAAAAGCGATGGCGGAAAATCTGGGCAACATTCAAATCATACAAGGGGGATCTGGCGGCGGGAAGCCGGGGCACGATCAATATGACCGGGTATTACTGGTCACGGTGCTTGGAGAGATACCCGATCGAAAAGCTGCGATGGAAGAGATTTTTGATGGCCTGAAGCCAAGGGGCATATTATCTGTGACCGAAGTCATAGCTGATCCACATTTTCAGAGCCGCGCGCGCGTGATTCATACGGCCAATTCAGTTGGTTTTGTAGAGAAAGATTTTTTTGGCAATCGGATCTCTTTCACGATAAATTTTGAAAAACCGTAAACCGCATCCAGCAAGCAATGCATTTAATGAAAAGCAAAGATTTTACACCGCTGATAATGTGGTTTTTCCTGATTACGGGAATAACCGTACTCGTTTTTATCAGGTCCAGCAGAATGACAGTCTTTTGGAACGAATACAAAGTAAATTTTGATATCGTATTCATCAGTTCCTATATTTTGTGGATGCTCATTGAGATACGCGTTTCCAGAAAGGATGTGAACACCGAGGGCAAAAAAACATCGGATTTTGCGACATGCCAGATATATGGGTTTGGACAGGCGCTTACGATTCTCACGGCCCTTTGGTTTCCATCCGTTTGGCGAGTGCCGAATGTCGCTCATTTTGTTGGCATAAGCATCTTCCTGTTTGGTGTCTGTTATCGGCTGTGGGCAATTCGTACGTTGGGGCAGTTCTATTCGCACAGAGTTCGAACCGTGACCCAACACCAAATTGTGGTTTCCGGACCGTACCGCTTTACAAGACATCCGGCTTATGCTGGAATGATCATCGCCAATGCCGGAATTTCGCTGTATTTCTTTAACTGGGTGACCCTATGTGTATTTCTTTTCATTCTGGTGCCGGCAATCCTTCTGCGAATTGTTATAGAAGAAAGAATGCTTTTCGGGATAGAGGGATACTCTGAATTTGTGAAAAAACGAAAGCGGCTGTTCCCAGCAATATGGTAGCAAATTCAAAATATTTATGGGCTAACTACAGAATTCAGGCTGACACAAAAAGCCAGCTCGATTTTGTGTTAAATCGAAAGGCTCGGACCGGCTTTTTGTGCATCTGATCCTGAGGGTTATCCTTTACCCCCTCTATCGATGGAAGCGAACCATGGATACATCACGAATTCTGGTAGTAGAAGATGAGGAAGATATTGCAGAGCTGGTCCGATATAATCTGACAGCAGAAGGCTATCGTGTCAGTTGTACCGGGTCAGGAGAAGGTGCGATCCGGTTGATCCGTTCCGAACCGTTTAATCTGGTGGTTTTAGATCTCATGCTGCCTGGAATAAGCGGGATCAAGGTTGCACAAACACTGCGATCGGATCCGAAATTTCTGAATATTCCCATCATCATGCTGACCGCCAAAAGCGAAGAATCCGATATCGTCACCGGACTTGGGCTGGCAGATGATTATGTCACCAAGCCCTTCAGTCCCAAAATATTGTGTGCACGGATCAGCGCCGTGCTTCGGCGTAAAAGCGAACCGTCGGAAAAAGACATCCTTCGCCGGGGCGATATCTCGATTGATCCGGGCCGCCGCCGGGTTGAAATCCGCGGAGAACCGGTCGAGCTTTCCTTTTCGGAATTTCAGATTCTGATGATGCTGTGCAGACGTCCGGGTTGGGTGTTTACCCGCTCCCAGATCGTGGATGCGGTCCGGGGGGACAATTACCCGGTAACCGAACGCAGCGTGGATGTTCAGATTGTCGGGCTTCGAAAAAAGCTGGGGCCTTCCTGCGGGCATTATATCGAAACCGTGCGTAGCGTGGGTTACCGGTTTAAGGAAAATCCATGAAAAAACGCTTTCCCCTGTTCTGGAAACTGTATCCGCCGTTTCTGCTGATTGTGCTGATTCCGCTTTTGGCGGTAAGCTGGTACGCCGACTTTTCGATGCGCCGGTTTTTTATGGACCAGACGGCCACCAACCTTGGGGCCAGGGCCAATCTCCTGAAAGACCAGATGACGGGTTATCTTCTGGCCGAAGATTGGAAAAACATCGATCTGTTGTGCAAACGGGCAGGGAAATCCTCCGACACGCGGATCACGGTGATGATGTCTTTGGGAAGGGTTCTGGGGGATTCGGAAGCCGATCCCGATTCCATGGAGAATCATTCGGACCGGCCGGAGTTTGTGAAGGCGATGTCCGGGGAAACCGGTGTTTTCACCCGATACAGCGTTACCCTTCGGGAGCCCATGATGTATCTGGCCGTTCCATTGCTTGAAGGGGATAAGCGCATTGGGGTTCTGCGGGCTTCGGTGAGTATCGGCGCGATCGACAGGCAACTTGAGAAAATTCATCAGCGCACATCGCTTGGCGTACTGGTGGTCGCATTGCTGGCAACAGGCGTCAGTCTGTTGTTTTCACGACGCGTCAGCCGGCCGATAGAAATGATCCGTGAGGGCGCCGAAAATTTTGCCAAAGGCCAGTTGTCTTACCGGCTGCCGGTCTTTGCTACTTCAGAGACGGAACTTCTATCAAGGACCATGAACGATATGGCGGCAAGCCTGGATGAGCGCATGCAGACGATCATCGGCCAGCGAAATGAGCTTGAAGCGGTTCTCTCCAGCATGATCGAAGGGGTCATGGCCATTGATCTGGAAGAGACGATCATCAGCATTAATCATGCCGCCGCCCGGATGTTTTGCCGCAAACCCTCTGAGCTGATCAACCGGAGCGTTCAGGAAGCCATACGAAACCCGGATTTCCACCGTTTTGTCAAACTGGCGTTTCGGGATGAAACCCCTCGCGAGGAAGATCTGTTTTTTTACATCAGCGGTGAGGCGGTACTGGAGGCGCGCAGCAGCGCGCTGAAAAATTCCAGAGGGGAGCGTATCGGGGTTCTGATTGTTTTAAACGATG
>JAPLJE010000286.1:0-5793 GCA_026388755.1 Deltaproteobacteria bacterium
ATCAGTCATTGCATCCTTAATAAATGCAGCCCAATAATTAATCCAGCCGATAATTCGGCGCTTCCTTGGTAATGATCACGTCATGGACATGGCTTTCCCTGAGTCCTGCGGCGCTGATCCGGATAAACGTTGCCTTTTCCCTCAACTCTGCAATGGACTTGCATCCGGCATACCCCATGCCCGCCTTGAGCCCACCGATCAGCTGAAAAATATTGGCCGAAAGCGTTCCCGAGTAAGGCACCCGTCCCACGATGCCTTCTGGGACCAGCTTGTCATCTTCTTCCTGCTCCGTCTGATAATACCGGTCCTTGCTGCCTTTTTTCATGGCTTCCAGCGACCCCATGCCCCGATACACCTTATAGCTTCTGCCCTGAAAAAAAATGGACTCCCCAGGGCTTTCCTCAGTTCCGGCAAAAAGACCGCCAATCATTACCACATGGGCGCCTGCACCGATGGCTTTGGTCACATCGCCGGAAAATTTAATGCCGCCGTCAGCGATCAGCGGAACGCCCTTTCGGTTGCAGATGTCCTTGCAGTTTATGATTGCAGTCATCTGGGGAACACCAGCGCCCGCTACGATGCGGGTTGTGCATATCGAGCCAGGGCCAATGCCGATCTTCACCCCGTCAACGCCGGCCAGAATTAGATCCTCGGCACCTTTTTCAGTTGCCACATTCCCGGCAATGAGCTCGATATTGCCGAAAGTCTGTTTTAACGTAATCACCGCATCCATAACATTTTTGGAATGACCGTGAGAGGTATCAATCAAAATCACATCTGCGCCTGCCTTAAGCAGCATTTCGGCGCGTTCCAGCATATCCGGTCCGACGCCAATGGCAGCACCCACCCGAAGTCTTCCCTTGTCATCCTTGCAGGCATTTGGGTATTTTTTGATTTTCTCAATGTCTTTAATCGTGATCATACCGGTCAGCCGGCCGTTTTTATCCACGACCAGAAGCTTTTCAATCCGGTGCTCGTGAAGCAGTTTTTTTGACTCATCCAGATTAATGCCTTCGGTTACCGTAACCAGATTCTTATGGGTCATCACTGCGGACACGGGTCTGGCAAGATCGGTTTCAAACCGAAGATCCCGGTTGGTCACAATTCCGACCAACCGATCGCCGTCCGTTACCGGAACCCCCGAAATTCGATATTCTTCCATGAGGTTGAGAACGTCCTGGACGGTCTGGTCAGGCCTGATGGTCACCGGATCAATAATCATGCCGCTTTCAGACTTTTTGACCTTTCCCACCTCCATAACCTGATTCTCAATGCTCATGTTGCGATGAATAAACCCCAGCCCACCATCTCTGGCCATGCTGATGGCAGTTCGCGATTCGGTAACCGTATCCATTGCAGCGCTGACGATGGGAATGTTCAACGTCAGATTTCGCGTCAGCCACGTTGTGGTCGTAACATCTTTGGGGAGCACATCCGAATAGCTGGGTACCAGCAGGACATCATCAAATGAAAAAGCTTCCTGGATGGTTATTTCTTTCATGGGTTTCCTCCATAGGGTTTATACATGGCCACTGTTTTAACCGATTAAAATACAAGAAGACAATGGCTTTGGCAAATACTAATTTGGTCTTTCGGTAAAACACGTAAATTCTGTCAAACACCGGCTGATTCCTTCTGTTTTTTATTGACGAACAAAATATTGCCTGTATTTTATCCGATAAATATCATTCATCTAGTAGATTTATCTTGAGGAGGGTTACCATGAAAAAATCGCTCGAAATGGTTGTCTGTGGAATGCTGTTCATTGCCTTAACGGCTGCTCTCCTGATTGCGGCAGATCCCATAAAGGTCGGCATCGTGGATTGTTATACCGGACCCCCCAGCACTTATACCAATGATGTTCGGGATGCGTTTAAACTGGCCACTGACAAAATCAATGCCAAAGGCGGGGTACTGGGCAGAAAAATCGAATTTACGACCCGAGATAGCAAATTCAAGGTGGATCTGGGCCTGAGCGCAGCCAAAGAGCTGATCATGCGGGAAAAAGTCAACCTGTTGATGGGAACCATCAACAGCGCCGAAGCCCTGGCCATCTCGGATTTATGCAAAACCGAAAAAATACCCCTGCTGGTAACTTTTTCCAAAAGCGATGCCATTACCGGTGAAAAAGGACACCGGTATGTTTTTTCGATGAATGAAAACACATCAATGGCCGGAAAAGCCGCTGCCGTGGCCCTTTCCAAAAAACCCTACATCAAATACTGGATCGGCGGAGACGACTATGAATATGGACATGCCATTGCAGACGGTGTATGGCAGAATCTCAAAAAGCTGAAACCCGAGGCCGAGTTGCTTGGCCAGACCTGGTGGAAGGTGGGAGAGGCGGATTTTACCCCGTATATTACAGCAATGCTTTCGGCAAAACCCGACGCCGTCATCATTGCGACCGGCGGCAAGAACTGCGTGCCCTTTCTGAAAGCCGCAGAAACCACTGGGTTTAACAAGCGTGTTCCGTTTTACATGCACACGGCAACCGAGCTGTCCACCCTTCAGCCCCTGGGGCTCGATGCTCCCGAAGGAGTACTGGGCACTTCCAATTATTTTTTCTACTATCCGGAAACCCCGGAAAACAAGGAATTTGTCAAAGATTTTCAACAGGCATTCGGCAGACCCCCCAAGGTCGGCGCCTTATACGGCTACATTACAGCAGCCTTTATTGCCAAAGCCTATGAAAAAGCCGGAACCATCGACACAGAAAAATTCATCGACGCACTGGAAGGCATGACCGTTGACAGCCCGGTTGGGAAACTCACCATCCGGCCATATGATCACCAGGTCATGTTTCCCATGTTCATGGGCGTGACCCAAAAGGCGCCGGGATATGATTTTCTGATTGCATCGGACATTGTCACGATTTCTGGCGAAGATGTCATGCCGACAATCGAAGAAATCAAGAAAGCACGTGGACAGTGACGGATTGATTCGATGCTCAATTTCATCTCCCATATCTCTTTGTCGTCCCTTTTGCAGCAGATTCTGGTAGGCCTCAGCCGGACAACAATTCTGTTTATCGTGGCCTCCGGCCTGAGCCTGGTTTTGGGGGTTCTTCGAATACCGAACCTGGCGCACGGCTCATTTTATATGATCGGCGCCTTTTTAACCTATTCTGTTTCAGTTGTCGTAGGAGGAAAAGCCGGGTTTTGGGTGGCGCTGGCAGTAGCGCCGGTGGGTGTGGCCCTGATCAGCCTCATCCTGGAGCGGGGGCTTTTCTGCCATTTGTATGACCGGGAACATCTCATGCTGCTGCTGTTTACGTTTTCATTTACCCTGGTCTTTGGGGACATCGTCAAGATCATCTGGGGTTCGGATTTCCGGTCCATTTCAACGCCAGCTGTTTTTCAGGGGTCTTTGGCGATTTTCGGCCTGCCGCTTCCGCGCTACAATGTTTTCCTGCTGATTATCGGGCCTCTGGTAGCTTTGGGGCTTTGGGTACTGACCCAGAAAACCAAAATCGGAAAAATCGCACGGGCCGCTGCCGTTGACCGGGAGATGGTCGGGGCGGTCGGAATCAATGTCAGCCTGGTGTTCTCGGCCGTATTTGTGATCGGATGTTTTCTGGCAGGGCTCGGCGGGGCCTTGGTGGCACCTACCCAGAACATCACGCAGGGCATGGATCATTCCATCATCATGGAGGCGTTTTTGATCGTTATTGTCGGGGGCCTTGGCAATATCTGGGGGGCGCTGCTGGGCGCACTGATTTTTGGCCTGACCGACGCCATCGGCATCCTGTTGTGGCCCCAGTTTGCCATAGTGTTTCCCTATGCCGTGGTAGTAACCATCCTGATGATCCGCCCCAAGGGCCTTCTCAAATCAACCTGGTAGAAGGAAGACCGTATTGCCGGTCAAAAAGATCGATATCAAAACGATGTTGTGGTTGATGGGAATCGGAGCCCTGTTTCTTTTCCTTCCCCGGTTCCTGCCCCGGTTCTATGTCTACCTGACGGCACTGATCCTGCTGACAGGGCTGCTGGCAACCAGCCTGAATCTGGTGTTGGGGTTCGGCGGCATGTATCAGTTTCACCACGCGGTGTTTTATGGCATCGGGGCATATTCACTTGCCTTGATGCTTACAAAATCAGGCCTACCGGCCTGGACCGGCTTTGTTGTTGCACCCCTGGTCTCATCCGTGTTGGGATATATCATCGGTTTGATCTGTGTGAGGTTGTCCAAACTGTATTTCGGCATGCTTCAAATCTCCCTGGGATCTCTGGTCTGGGCCATCGTGTTCCGGTGGTATTCCTTTACCGGCGGAGATGACGGCATTCACGGCATTCCGCTGCCAAAGATGCTGTCCGCTTCTCACGGCGCCTATTATTTTACCCTTGTCGTCACCGCAGCTTCCCTGTATTTGATGTACCGCATCGTACATTCCCCCTTTGGTAGAACGTTTCAGGCCATTCGCGACAATCCCGAAAGGTGCGAGGCCCTCGGCGTCAATGTCCGTCGGCACCAACTCGCGGGAGAAGTGATCGCCGGTTTTTTTGCCGGGGTTGCCGGAACACTTTTTGTGACGGTTGAAGCTTCCGTATTCCCGGATCTGATGTTCTGGACCCTTTCTCTTGAGATTCTGATCATGTGCCTTCTGGGCGGATGGTTCACGTTTTTTGGCCCCATGCTGGGCGCCGCCATCATGGTCACGCTCAGAACCTTTGTTGGAATCTATACGGAATACTGGACCCTGATCCTGGGGATCGTGCTGATGCTGCTGATTTTTTTCATGCCGGATGGCGTGCTGGGGATGATTCTGAAGCCAGGGAGCAGGAGTCGGGAGGCAGGGAGCAAGTGTTGAAGCACGTTTCATTCTTAGGTCTTCAGCCCATACGCCTTGAGTTATTGATGGGATAAGGTTGATATGCTGAAAGTTGAAAATCTTCAAAAATCCTTTGACGGCTTCATGGCGGTTTCTGACGCCAATCTTGAGGTCAACAAAGGAGAGGTGGTTGCAGTCATCGGCCCGAATGGCGCCGGAAAAACCACGCTCTTTCATCTGATTACCGGCCAGGTATCTCCGGACAACGGCCGCATTCTTTTCAAAGGTCAGGACATTGCTGGTTTAGCGCCTTATCTTATCTGCAGGAAAGGAATCTGCCGCTCCTATCAGGTGGTCAATATTTTCAACCGGATGACGGTGTTTGAAAATGTACAAGTTGCCCTGATGTCCTTTTGGAAAATGACTTTTAACCTGTTGGCGCCGGCCCGAAAGCTTCTGATAAAGGAAACCCTTGACATTCTGGAAAGCGTCGGACTGGCGGAAAAAGCCGATCAGGTCAGCGGTTCTTTGTCTCACGGCGATCAAAAAGTACTTGAAATCGCCATTGCTCTGGGAAACCGGCCTGAGCTTCTGATTCTGGATGAACCCACAGCCGGCATGTCCCCGGAAGAAACCGCAATGACTCTATGCGTGATGAACCGGCTTTCCGGGGAACTGGGGCTGACCATTCTGTTCTGTGAACACGACATGGAACTGGTGTTCTCCATTGCTCGGAGAATCATGGTCATGCAGCAGGGAAAGACCCTGATTCAGGCGGTGCCGGATCAGGTCAAATCCAGCCGGCAGGTACAGGAAGCCTATCTGGGAAGTGCCGAATGATGCTTGAGGTCAGCGAAATTCATACTTACTATGGCCTGAGCCATGTCCTTTTCGGCGTTTCCCTTACAGTCAACCAGGGAGAAATCGTCTGTCTTCTGGGACGAAACGGCGCTGGGAAGAGCACCACCATGCGGAGCATCATGGGGCTGATTCCCCCGCGTAACGGGACCATCCGGTTTAAA
>JAPLJE010000286.1:5801-6961 GCA_026388755.1 Deltaproteobacteria bacterium
TTAAAGGCATTACCTGTACCAGTCAGAAACCTTATCTTCTGGCCCGCATGGGCATGAGTTTTGTTCCAGATGACCGCAGGGTTTTTGCAGATCTGACGGTTGGGGAAAACCTTGAGATCGTCCAGCGAAAAAATCAAAAAGCCGGCATCTGGAACAAGGACGCGGTTTACGATTTTTTTTCGTCTTTAAGAAGCATCGATGCTCGACGGGCCGGCTTTTTAAGCGGTGGTGAGCAGCAAATGCTGACTATTGGCAGGGCACTGATGACCAATCCGGATCTTCTGCTTCTGGATGAACCCACCGAGGGGCTTGCCCCCCTTGTGGTGAAACTGCTGGAGCAGCAGATTCGAAAACTCAAGGAAGCCGGGTTGACCGTTCTTCTGGCCGAGCAGAACCAAAGCATTGCGCTGGGACTGAGCGATCGCGGCTATGTGATCGACAACGGCGTGATCCGCTTTGGGGGAACCATCCAGGAACTGTTGGAAAACGAGCCCATCCGCCAAAAATATCTTTGCATTTAATCCATTCTTGATCTATCAATCACAGCGAACCATAAAAATCAACTCATATACTTCTTTCATCCAACTCTCAAATTTCAGGACACGATCCATGTTTATCGAAAAAGATCTTTTTGCCCGGCATGTCGGCATTGAACTCATCGAAATGGCCGAAGGAAGCGCCAAGGCCAGCCTTAAAATTCAGAAATATCACCTGAACGGCGTTGGACTGACACAAGGCGGCGTGGTTTTCACCCTGGCGGACCTGGTTTTTGCTGCCGCATCCAATTCCTATGGGCCCGTAGCCGTAGCTATAAACGCCAGCATCTCCTTTGTCAAGGCAAGCACCGAGGGCGCAGTGCTGACAGCCGAAGCCAAAGAGGTTTCCCGAAATCGCAAACTGGCCACCTATACCATTCTTGTTACCGATGATAAGGAAGACACGGTCGCCATTTTTCAGGGAATGGTTTACATCAAACCCCCGAAAAAATGAACACCACCGACGGTTGGGATTTACACCCATCAGGATGTTGCCTGAAATGAGAGTTCTTCTGATTTCCGCCAATACAGAGCAGATCAACATGCCGGTGCTGCCGCTGGGAATGGCCTGCGTTGCCGCGGCCGCTCAGAATGCCGGGCATGAGGTGCAAACCGTAAACCTCA
>JAPLJE010000828.1 GCA_026388755.1 Deltaproteobacteria bacterium
AAGCCGTTTTATCATTTTCTGCCCGGCGCAAACGCATTTTCCCTGGGAACGGCCGGATGCCCGTTGAGCTGCCGGTTCTGCCAGAATTGGGAAATATCCCAGGCCCGGCCCGAAGATATCCGTACATCGGTTTATTCTCCCGAAGAAATCGTTTCTTCAGCCGCCCGAAAACGCTGTCCCATCATTGCGTTCACTTACAACGAACCCACGGTTTTTGTCGAATATCTCACGGATATTGCCCGGCAGGGCCGGAAACAGCGGATGAAAAGCGTGCTGGTAAGCTGTGGATTCATGAACTCCCGGCCTCTGGATGAGATGTGTGAAGTTCTGGATGCGATCAAGATCGACCTGAAGGGCTTCAGTCCGGATTTTTATCGCGATGTCTGCCGGGCGGAACTGGACCCGGTCCTGCGCAGCATCAAAGAGATTTCAAGAAAAGGGGTTCATCTTGAAATCGTCAACCTGGTAGTTCCCACTTTAAATGATTCCCAGACCATGATGACCCGCCTGATCGAGTGGGTGGCCGGTGAAATCGGCCCGGATGTTCCGTTGCATTTTACCCGGTTTCACCCGGCTTACCAGATGCTGCAATTGCCCCCGACCCCGGTTTCAACCCTGGAAACGGCTTATGAAACCGCAAAGTCAAAAGGTCTTCATTATCCCTACGTGGGCAATGTGCCGTCACACCCGGGAAACCACACCTATTGTCCGTCGTGCGGCAAAACGGTCGTGGAGCGGACCGGCTTTTTTGTTCTGACCAACCGGATCATGAACAGCAAATGCCCGTTCTGCGGGCGGGCCATTGCCGGCGTGTGATCCTAAAACCAGGAGGAGGTGCACCATGACGTGGTTTCGATGGCTCTTTATCCTGTTGGCATTCTGCGGGGCGCAATCTGTGGACTGCGCCGCCAATAGCTCTTTTGGCCGTCCTGCGGTTGTGGCGGGTAAATTCTATCCGGATGACCCAGGCCGGCTTTCCGCCGTTATCGATGCCATGATGCAAAATGTGGTGACCCCCGAGTTGGAACCACCGGTGGCGCTGGTAGTTCCCCATGCCGGGTACACGTATTCCGGTCAGATCTGCGCGGATGCATTCAAGCTGGCTTCCCGCCTTTCATTCGACCGGATCATTATCCTGGGGACCAATCACACGGCCTCTGATTTTCAAGGCATTTCCATTTTCGATGCCGGTGAATTCGAGACCCCCCTGGGCCGGATTCCGGTCGATGAAGCGATCGCGAAAAAGCTTCTTTCAGCCGGCAAGCCCGTGACGGCCGATCATAGGGTTCATCTCCGGGAGCATTCGATCGAAGTGATCTTGCCATTCATCCAGAAGGTTTTTCCAAAGGCAAAAATTGTTCCCATAATTATCGGCGAGCCGAATATAGATATGTGCCAATGGTTCGGAGTCATTCTGGCCGAAGCGATCAAGGGGAAAAACGTCCTTATCATTGCCAGTTCGGATTTGTCGCATTACCCGGGTTACAGCGATGCAGCCGAAGTAGACCGCAGCACCCTGAATGCCATGATGCGGCTTGATCCCGGTGCTTTTCTGGCCGAAGTCCGACAACAGGAGCGCCTGCCGGTCCGGAATCTGGCTACCGCCGCCTGTGGACTGGGGCCAATCCTGACAGCAATGGCTGCAGCCCGGTCCCTGGGAGCGGATTGCGGCCGGGTCATCAGCTACGCCAATTCCGGCGATACCACGCTTGGTGATCACTCCCGGGTGGTCGGCTATGCCGCCGTGTCGTTTTGTAAGACATCCCGGCCCTGTAGCGAACCCTCGAAAGACCGAATTCCGAACAAGGACGCCATGCCGCCGGCTCTGACCGGAGAGCAGAAACAGGTGCTGCTTTCCTTTGCCCGAAATACCCT
>JAPLJE010000312.1 GCA_026388755.1 Deltaproteobacteria bacterium
ATTCGGGAAACTGCCTGGTATTCTGAAAACAATGAGACCGACGCAAGTGGCCCCAGCACGACACAAAATCGAAACATGTATGATCTCAAACTGGATGTGTCCAGTGAATTGTTTCGCGTGTATCAGGTTGATGGGGAAAGTGTTGAACGGATCAAACACATCATTATGCCTCGGCTCAACTACATCTTCATTCCGGAATACAGTCAGAACATGTATCCGTATTTTGATCAAGTGGACCGGATTCAGGAACAGAATCTCGTCACTTTTTCGTTGACCAACACGTTTATTTCAAAGCTCAAGCCGCCTGAAGATATGGCTGACAGGGATCCAGGAGCTAATCCGCCTTCTTCCTACAGGGAATTTCTGCGATTTTTGATCGAACAAGGTTATGACTTTCATCAGGCGGATCAGATTGATCCAAAGCCATTAGTGCCCTTGTATGGTGAAATTCAGCTTGAGCCTTACCGGTACCTGGCGTTTCAGGCAGACGCTGAGTGGTCCCATTATGACAGTGATTTTAAATCCCGAAATGTCGGGGCCATGATCTCGGATTTCCGGGGTGACCGCCTCTTTGTTGAATATCGTTACGCAGCAAATGACAGCGAATCCGTTTATACCAATTTGCTGGTAAATTTGACCGATCGCCTGAAGGCCTATACGGATTATGAGCAGAATATTCAAGACAGCCGACGGATACAGTCCGGGGTGGGAATGCGATACCAGTCTCAGTGCTGGTCTGTGGATCTTCGGTATATTGATGAAGTGGACGACCGAAAATATATTTTTCTCGTTAATCTCTCAGGCCTCGGCGGAATTGGCAGCGGTTCTTGGGATATAAATGACCTTGGTGGCCGCAATACGATGTTTAATGCGCCTTATCAGGTAATCAGATCTCAATGAAGTTCATGGTTAAATAGGTAAGTGGCTAAAGGAAAAAGCATATTGCCAACCAGTAAATGCTTTTATATTGTAACTTCAGTGGAGTGTGGCCATGGTGATTGTTAAAACCCCTCTTAGGCTCAGTTTTGTCGGCGGTGGATCGGATATCAAGGACTATTATCAACAGAGAACCGGGAAGGTGATCTGCACGGCAATCGATAAATTTGTCTATGCCATTGTCAAAGAGCGTTTCGATGATTTGATCTACATCAACTATTCCAAAAAAGAATGCGTTGAGAAGGTGTCGGATATCCGCCATGACTTGGTCCGAGAAGCCATGAAGCTTACCGGCGTGACGCACGGCATTGAAATCACCACGTTGGCAGACATTCCTTCAACCGGATCCGGCTTGGGAAGTTCAAGTTCGATAACTGTTGCCCTTCTTCATGCCTTTTATGCTTACCAAAACGTTCTGGCTACTGCAGAACGTCTGGCCAGGGAGGCCTGTCAAATTGAAATTGACATTCTTGGTAAACCCATTGGCAGGCAGGACCAGTATGCCGCAGCTTATGGGGGGGTGAACAAATTCATTTTCCATGCGGATGACACGACAGAAAGAGTGCCGGTTACGATTAAGAGCGCAGATAAGCGAAGATTTGCCTCTTCTCTGTTGCTGTATTATACCGGAATCACCCGCAGCGCGGACGCGATTTTATCCCAGCAGAAAGCCAATTTCGTTCAGCCGGATAAACGCGATACCATGGATAAGATGGTTGCTCTGGTGGATCCTTTTACCGAAGCCATGGAAAATGCCAATATTCATGCCTGCAGCCGCTACTTAGCGCAGAACTGGGAACTCAAGCAAAATATGGCCGCAGGCATT
Organism: Deltaproteobacteria bacterium; assembly: GCA_026388755.1. GTDB lineage: Bacteria > Desulfobacterota > Desulfobacteria > Desulfobacterales > Desulfatirhabdiaceae > RAAP-1. The sequence goes on from JAPLJE010000312.1 coordinate 1,763, forward strand.
TCCACCCCTGCCATTCAGGCCATGTATGAAACGGCATTGTCAGCGGGGGCTCTGGCAGGGAAGGTTGCCGGGGCAGGTGGCGGAGGGTTTCTGCTTCTGGTTGTTCCCAGAGAGCGCCAAAACCAGGTATTTGAAGCCATGAAGGCCTATCGGGAGCTGCCGTTTATGATTGAAGAAAGCGGCAGCAAGGTCATCTTTGATGACACGTCATACTCCAGCAAATAATGTAGTTTAAGGATTTTTATGAATATCCTCATCACCGGCGGTGCCGGTTTCATTGGATCGCATACGGCTGACGCCCTGATCGCCAAAGGCCATCGGGTGCGGATATTGGATAACCTTCAGTCGACAATTCACCCCAAGGGAAAGCCTGGTTATCTTCATCCGGAAGCTGAATTTATTCAGGGAGATGTCTGCGACAGAGATACCCTCTCAGTTGCGCTTGAAGGCATGAATGCGGTCTATCATTTTGCCGCTTATCAGGATTATCTTCCGGACTTTTCTACGTTCTTCAGGGTCAATGCCGTATCCACTGCGCTGATTTATGAGCTTCTGGTTGAAACCGGAAGGCGTTCCCAAATTCAGAAGGTGATTGTGGCTGCCAGCCAAGCCGTGATGGGAGAAGGCCGTTACCGGTGTCCTTCCTGTTTGATGGATGTTTTCCCCAGTATTCGCCTGGATGCTCAGTTGTCTCAGGGAAAGTGGGACCACCGGTGCCTGGAATGCAATCAGCCGCTGGCGTGGATGCCTTCGGATGAATCCGTGATTCATCCCTGTAACCCTTATGCCATTTCCAAAAATTCCCAGGAACAAATTGCCATCCATCTGGGATCCCGTTATGGTATTCCATCGGTTGTCATGCGCTATTCCATTGTACAGGGGCCGCGCCAGTCTTTTTACAATGCCTATTCCGGCGCCATGAGAATATTTTCACTCAGCCTGATGCTGGGTAAACAGCCGATCATTTTTGAAGACGGCAAGCAGATCCGTGATTTTGTCAATATTCAGGATGTGGTTTCGGCCAATCTTCTGGTGCTGGAAAACAGTCAATCCGATTACCAGGTGTTTAACGTTGGCGGCAATCAGGCTTGGACGGTTCTGGATTTTTACAACACCATGCAGCGCATCGTAAATCGGGAGAATCCCCCGGTGATGTCCGGATACTACCGGTATGGAGACACCCGCCATATTTTTTCAGACACTCAAAAACTCCAAACCTTGGGATGGAAACCTGTCTACCAGGTAGAAGACAGCATCCGTGATTACTGGGCGTATCTTCTGCTGCAGAACAACAAGGGAGATATCCTGGAATATGCTGAAAAGCATATGAAGCATCTGCAGGTGATCCGCAAATCAATGTCCATATAAGGGCTTTTTATGAAAGCATTTTTACTGGCAGCTGGAAGAGGAACGCGGCTCAGACCCTACACGGATACAATTCCCAAATGCCTGATCTCCATTCAGGGAAAGCCGCTTCTGGGCATATGGCTGGATCACCTGCGACAACAAGGCGTTCAGGAGGTGCTGATCAATACCCATCACCATGCGCATCAGGTGGAGGCGTTTGTCCGCAGCTATTCCCATCGCCGGGACATCCATATAGTTCTCAGTAATGAACCGTTACTTCTGGGAAGTGCAGGAACAATCTGGCAGCGCAGAGATTTTGTTGACAGCGAAGATGATTTTATGATCTTCTATGCAGATAATTTAACGAATGTTGATCTGAAACAGTTTACGAAATTTCACCAGAAGTGTCGAAGGAAAAATGGGATATTGACGATGGGCCTGTTCCCAGCGCCAAATCCTAGCGCCTGCGGTATTGTTGAACTGGATTCAGATCAGAAAATCCTGGCGTTTACTGAAAAACCGAAGAATCCCATAAGTAATCTGGCAAATGCCGGCATTTATATGGCCTCTCAGGAGATTTTCGAGTTTTTTCCGTCAACATCGCTGGAGGCTTCCACTTCAGTGCTGGATTTCGGTAATCACGTATTGCCGCTTCTGGCTGGCAGGATGTATGGATACCCGATTACGGAATACCTGCGGGACATTGGAACCATCGAATCCTATCAGCAGGCGCTCACAGAATGGCCGGATTTGTTATAGCAGCCAGAGCATAGGAGTCGGAAGCCAGTACGATAGGGTACGATCGACGAGACGTATACTTTTTTTATTTAATGCGTTTTTCAGACATGGAACATATCATGATGGATATCAGTGAATTTGCAGCCAACTACCTTTCTGGATTACAATCCCTGCTTGTGAATTTCGACACCCACAGCTTTAAGCGAATTGTTGAAAAAATACTGGATGCCTATGATGCACAAAGACGTATTTTTGTCATGGGAAATGGCGGAAGCGCGGCAACCGCGTCTCATTTTACCTGTGACATCAACAAGGGCTGCTGCATGGACCTGAATAAAAAATTTAAGATGATCTGTTTGAATGACAGCATCCCCACCCTTCTGGCCCTTGCAAACGATGTGTCCTACGATGCGGTATTTGTCGAACAGCTGAAGAATTTTTTTCTCCCCGGCGATCTTGTAATCGGGATTTCTGGAAGCGGCAATTCCCCCAATGTTCTTCATGCCATTGAATATGCCAGAATGCTTCAGGGGGTTACCATCGGCCTTTCCGGTTTTTCCGGCGGAAAGCTGGCAGCCCTGGCTGACATTGTCTGGATAGCGCCCGTGGAAGATATGCAGAAAATCGAGGACATGCACATGATTGTGGTTCACATGATCATGCAGGCGGTTCGATGCAAGCTGCATCCGTCAGAGACTGCAATAGAATGATCATTACAGTCCTTCCAAAGATGTGGTATGCCCTTCATACCCGAAGCCGGTTTGAGAATGTTGTTCTGGACGGACTGGAAAGAAAGGAAGTCGAAGCCTTTCTGCCCAAGATCACGATTCAGAGCAGGCGGGTTGACCGTAAAAAAATGATTCAGGTTCCACTGTTTCCAGGGTATCTTTTTGTGAAGACCAGCCTGGATCCATTTAAACATCTGGAAATCGTCAAGACCGTTGGCGTTGTCACAATTGTGGGGAATCTTCAAGGTCCAATCGCAATTCCGGTGGAATCCATTGAATCGTTGAAGATTATGGTTTTGAGCACCCAGGAGATTTTGAGTGGCTTAAAATATAAACATGGAGACCCTGTCAGGGTTGTCAGCGGTCCTTTTGCCGGCGTTTGGGGCGAATTTGTCCGATATCGCGGCAAGGGGAGGGTGGTGGTGAACATAGCGGCGCTGGGGCAAAATGCTGCTGTGAATGTCAGCAAAGATGATATCGAGATGATTCAGAACAATCTTTTGATAACTGCTTGACTTGTTATCTCATTATGTTTTATAATTCTAATAGGATACAATTTAATCTGACGATGGATTCAAGGAGGAGCAATGAACAAACTGGAATTAATATCTGCTCTAAAAACCCGGACAGATATTGCGAAATCAGAAGCTGCTAAAGTTGTTGAGGTGTTTTTCGACAATATGGCTGATACCCTTGCCGGCGGAGACCGGGTAGAGATTCGGGGACTGTGCAGTTTCTATGTCAAGGAGTATAAAAGCTACACAGGCAGGAATCCCAAAACCGGCGAAAAAGTGGTTATCAAACCCAAAAAACTCCCGTTTTTTAAATCCGGAAAAGAATTGAAAGAACGGGTGAATTATTAGGCCTTCGTCTGGATTTGAACCCATCGTCGGTC
>JAPLJE010000558.1 GCA_026388755.1 Deltaproteobacteria bacterium
ACACTATTTTACAGATTTTGAGCGTATCGATTTTTGAAAAAATGCCCATTTATCAGGCGCTCACAAATACCTTCTACGAAAAAGAAACTACACCATATTATAAACAGCTAAGTTTGTTTGATATTTAACCGGACACTAATGCTATGTTGATATATTCAAATCCATTTCCGGCTGATTTGACATAAATACCACCCTTTCCGCCACGGAGAGCAACTGAGCTGTCATAAATATCCTTGAGTGATGAAGACAAATCGTTGTAGAAAAAACCAGAGCTTCCGTAACTCATATTAAAAACATCAACATTCTGTGAGCGGGGATTGCCTCCCATAGACTCGATAAAGCTTGAATCCGTCTGGGCTGCCAGAACATTGAACCCTTTAAGAGACGATCGCGGGGCCACCCCCCGTCCACCTTTACCATTCATTGACATGGCGGCGGTGATCCCCGAAACGCTCGTGCCGTGATCGCCTTTCGTTGCAGTGGATGTGGGATCTGTTGTTTGGTTCACGTAGTTGTCTGAACAGTTGGGGATCACGTTTCCAGAAAGATCTTCATGAGCAATTTCGAGGCCAGTATCGAGGACGGCCATGATCACACCCAGACCGCTTAACTTATCGGTAAGGGCTTGGGTCATCCGAAGGTCTTCACCCGGTGTTCCTGCACTTTTGGAGAAGGTCGTCTGGCCTGTATTGTGGAGGTGCCATTGAAAGGGAAATAGTGGATCATCAACTGCCACGGGGGTTGCAATAAATGTTGCCGTGTCCATTTTCCAATACAATCCGGCTGGGTCCTGAGGGTAAGGCGTGTAATTCAATGTGAAACTATAATTGTAATCCAGATAATTCGCGCAACAAATCTTTATAGCTAAATCGTTATCTACATAAATACAACTTCCGGCACCAGATTGAATTTGCTTGAACGTTGAAGTATCCATTTTCCAGAAAAAACCGGAACTGTCCTGAATATAATTGAGCTTAAACTCGTATTGAACTGCTTGATATTCTAAGCAGAATTTCATGCTCAGGTCATTTCCAAGAGGAATGCAGCTTGAGTTGTTGCAGGCGGAATAAACCGGATTGCCTGCCAGCATAACCGTCAAAATTAAAATGGCCTTTAAAATATTTCTTTTCATCCCATTTTCCTTATTGCTCCGCTATTTTGGGTTCAGCGTTTCAGCGACGACCTGAAATTGCACAAAAATCTGGCGGTTTGAAAATGATGAATTAAGCAGTTGTCTTTTCTTCCTTTAAATTTCTTCTTCGTTGTATTTCACATTGCCTTTATCAATATCCGCAAAGAATTCATTTCGGATCAACTGATTGAAAAATAACCGATTAATTCTGAATACCACAAAAAATACCGAAGTCAATCTTCATTTATCATAATACCGTAATAGCGTTTTCAATCACCTTATGTATCACTTTAGCTCTTTGAAAAATAAGGAATTACGCAGCATAAAGGATTACAGCCGGAATAATCCGGTTATGCTTGCAGAAATTCGAAAAACTGATAGTAAAGCCGTTGTCATCATGTGTTCTTCGGAGATAAATTCTGAATCCCTAAAAAAATGTTGTCACATGGGGCTTTGACAGCTTTATAATTAATTGGTTGTCAGCCAGTTAATGAACAGGAATATATTGCAATGAATTCAGGTACAAAATCTTCCAGTTGCCTTCTCCTGACCGTCTGCGTCATTAGCTTTGTCTGTTTTTTCGCCTCTTATATGAGGATCCCGATCGTCCCGTTGTTCGCAACATCTCTCGGGGCCGACACTGTTCAGGTCGGAATGATCAATGGTGCCTTCATGCTGATGGCGGGTGTGCTCTCCATCCCGTCAGGTCTGCTCTCAGACCGCCTGGGGCGCCGACTTCCGTTGCTGGGCGGAATGATCCTTCTTTCCGGCTCATCCTTAATGCTGTTCTGGAGCAATAGTCCGCTTCAGATGGCTGCATTCTATCTTCTGTTTGGCATGGGACTGTCGGCCTTTTCACCGTCCCTCATGTCTTACGTGGCTGATTTTACCCCTCCTGATATGCTGGGCCAAGCCTACGGTTGGTACACCATGGCACTGTACGGAGGCATGACCTTAGGACCAGCCGCAGGCGGTTTCCTTGGCACGGTGATAGGGTTGCGGACGGTGTTCCTCGTTGCCGGTGGACTGATCTTCATTATGTTTCTCGTTGCCTTCGCTTTTCTCCCCGCCCAATCCGTCGGGCACTGCAGGTGCGCGGCCCGTCCAGCCATATTGTCAGCATTGATAAGATTCATGAAGAACCGCCAACTCATTGCCTGTCTTGTCGCCACATTAGGAGGCTGTATGGGGTTTGGCATGTTTATCACCTTCATGCCGCTCTATATGCGGAGCCTGGGGATGAATACAGGACACGTGGGGTTTGTTTTTGCTGCCCAGTCAGTGGCGAATGCCTTGTCGCGTTTACCTTCAGGAAAACTGTGCGATAAAATTGCAGATAGAAGTGTCCTCGTAAGCAGTGGGCTGGCTGTTTCTGCATTAGCGCTCGCATGCTTCGGATTCTGTCACTCCGTGGTGTCACTTATGGCTACAGCTGCAGTGATGGGGATCAGTTTGGGGATTGCCTTCACGGTGATCTGCGCGCTGATTGTCGATATTGTTCCAATGGACTTGCGGGGACTTGCCATGGGATGCTACAATACCTGTGTTTATGCTGGCATGATGCTCAGCTCGGTTGGCATGGGGTCTGTTATCAGGGAGGAGGGGTTCAGAGTCGGTTTTTTTCTTATCGGAGCTGTCGGAGTGGCTGTGCTGTTCCTGTTCAGATTTCTGTATTGTCGTCACAATGCCTCTGGCTGAAAGGGCTGTTTGGTTTCAATAAAAGGAGGTCGTTAGCCACCATCATGTGCGGCAGGTC
>JAPLJE010000249.1 GCA_026388755.1 Deltaproteobacteria bacterium
ACGACCGGGCGGTGCTTGAGAAGCAGGGTAAATTTGTCCGAGGGAACCTTCTGCAAAAGAGCCTTTTCCGGGGTCGGCCGGGAATGGGTGACTCTCTCGATCGTCGGGTCGTCAACCCCAACGACATTTATCAATCCACCCGTGGTTGACCCTTCATTACGAAGCACCTTAAACCCCGCCCGTTCGGTAAAATCGACGGCCTGATCCAGTCCTGCATATACCTCGTGATTTCCCGTCACGGCAAACTTGCCGAATCTCGGCCGGACATCCTGCAGGAGTTCAGCCAGCCCTGTCATCCGGTTGATCTGCCCATCCACCAGGTCCCCGGTGGAAACAAGAAGATCAGGTGCGGCTCCATTGATCTTGGCAATGATCCGCTTCAGATGCTCCTTCCTGACGATCAGCCCCAGGTGCACGTCGGAAATCTGGACGATGGTCAGCTTTCCGACTGAACTCGGAACTTTTGGAGTGTTGATGACGACCCGTTCGGTCCTTATGTCACGGGCTTCGAAATAACCATATAGTGCCGTTGACACTCCCCATGCAAGAGACAGGATTAAAGCGGTGCGGTTCGCCAGGAAGAGTGCTGAAAAATCCCGGCGGGAGATGATTTCGGCGCCATGAAGAATTCCATGGTAAATATCTATGGTCAGTGAGGCAGAAAAGAAGAGAAAGAAGAATCCCATCCAGAGGTAGCCGGTATAGGCCGCAAAGCGCGCAAAAGCTTCCATGCCCTGATTTTCCATTACTCTGACCAGCACGGGCGTCAAAACCATTAAGATCAGAAAGAGCGCCAGTAAGAGGGAAGAGAGAAAGCCCGGAGAAAGTGCCGTTTTCACTTTCAGGAAAAAATAGAGATGGGTACTGCCATAAATAAGGAAAAAGGTCAGGAGAAACAGGCTCATCATTACTCCACGATAGGTTTCAGCCGATTTCATATGGCTCTACAATAAACAGAGCATACATTACAATTCTTGGCTTGACATCACATTCAGAGGGTATGGACCCGATGCGCTGGTTGAGCCCGCCAGGTGGGCCACCGTGGCAAGCGTGGCCTTCACCTGGGCGGTGCAGTAAGGCATATTCAGTGTTTTCAGCCTGTCATCTACAGTGTGCATATTGTCCTTGTTAAAGTTGCTGTAGTCATCCTCGATAACCCAGACGGCGGGAATCGTTTTGTCCAGAAAGACCGTTTTGTCCCAGAAGGATGATTGGTCGCCATTTACATCGCTGTCCTGCTTGATCACGACATTCAGGCTGCTGTCCAGCCCGTACAGCGTCACGACGTCCTTGTAGAGGTTGGCAATGATCATGTCCTTCAGATTGCCCAGATCATCGATATGCCGCGTTTTGACATGCTGTGTCGGAGGGGTCAGTCCGCTGGTGCTGTATGCGATCATATCGAGATTCAAGACCGCAACAATGTTCTGCCCCTTGACTTCTTTCACATAAGCCATGCTGCCGCGGGTTCCCTGCTCCTCTCCGGTGGTGAAGATGAATCTTATGGTACTTTGAAACGAATAATTGCTCATGATTTCGGCTGCGGCCAGGAGCGCCGCGCAGCCGCTGGCGTTATCGTCGGCGCCGGGTGCGGCTTTTCCTCCTTCGTAAGATTCATCAAACTTGTTGATGCTGTCCAGATGGGCGATCATGATGATGATCTCGCTGGATTTTTCCTTCCCTTTCAACTCTCCGATGATATTGCTCCCTTTATGGATGATATTGCTCTCTTTACGCTCCTTTCCAGTCCAGTCATGGGTCGAGACAGTCATCCCCTTCATTCCCTTGAGCTTGTCAAGGATGTACTGAGTAGCTTTTTGAATCGGCGTCCCCGAGTCGGTATGGCGGTTTTTAATGGTATAAGGTTCGCCTTCGACCGTTACCTGAGATTCTCCACTCAATTGCGATATATATGTATTGACTGCTTCCTGTTTGACCTTGCCGATCATTTCGCTGACGCTCGGAAGCTTGGCAGGCGTGGCTTCCATCTGCGCCGCATCGACACCTGTTGATACCCGGGTGATCGGCTCATCGCTCATCAGCTTAAGATCAAAGCCGATGTCAGCGAGTATTTCGTCCACTGTGCCGATATCCCGCACGATGATCCAGTGGCCGTCATCGTAGAGTACATTGACCACCTTTGCCGCCTCCCCGTAGTCATCGGGGTTTCCCGACGATGCGAGCAGATAGTCCGTATCAGGAGGGCACTCGTCAATTACCCGGTAGGTGACTCCGGCGGCGTTCAGTTGGGTCCGGGTTGCGATGACCAGGGCGTAGTAAACCCCGGATCCATCCACCAGCCCCGCATGTACCGGCAAATTCAGGTACTGAAGCTTTCCCGGAACCTCGACCCGCGCCAGAACCAGTGGATCTGGCGCGACGTGTACCTGAACAAAATCGTAATAATACGGTGAATCAACAATGGCATTGGGGTTCATATAAACAAGGAAGTAAAATGCGTAGTCTCCAGCAGATAGGGAAGCGGAATAGATCTCCACAGGGGATACACTGAACAACGGGTATTGAGTCAACAAATTGATTCCCGGAGTCCATCCATTTGAATTGAGAGAATACCAGCCGACAGGCGAGCTGCAAGCAAGCCACCAATCAGCGAGTTTTCCGCTTTCGTTGCCAGGCTCAAGGCTGGCTGTTATGGAAACAGGCGTTCCGGACAAGACTGTAATCGGGCCATCCTGTCCATTGGCTTTTATGTCGGGAGTTGGTAAGGAAGGTGTTGCTTCTGCGGCGAACGCATCAACTGAAAAAAACAGTACGGTAACGCAAAAGTATAATCTCATCAGCTTTTTTATTTTCACGACTGTTTCCTTTTTAATTCAGATACTGTGAAGTCGGCAGGAGAGCGTGGTGCGCGAAATCCACACGCTGCGTTCGACGTCGTGACTGGAGTTGGGAACGTGGCTTGGTAGAGATGTTGTAACACTCGCAAGTGAAAGAGCGAGACAACAGGGAACAACAAACTTCAACCTAACCCGGTGCGCCAGTTTTCGGCTCCCGTAATGCTCCTGCTTACCGTTTCCTGGTTACGAGTTCCTGCGACTCCGCGCAGGCTGTACTGGAGTTTCTTTCAAACAAATTCAATACTGTCGAAACATTTTCATCTCTTGTTATTTCGTTCGTTTTCAATGTCTTGAGCCAATTTTCCTCAAGTTTTTGTATACCTATTCCGAACACATCCTGCCATGGCCGGTCCTTCTGAAGGGAAAGCCGGTGAAACTGCTTTATCTTGTTGATCCCGTAGGTCAGAAACAGGTAGTTGCCGAAGGACCCTGTTTCGGCATAAGCCTTGTGTTGTTTGGCTTTATCATGAATCGAAAGCTTGCCGCCCCCGGCGTCCTTCATACCCCATGACTCATGGTCCGGTCCCAATTCATTGATGGGAATGTAAGATTTCATTTTCAAGAGAGCCAATACCCAGTCGTCACTGCTAAATCCACACATAGGGAATGTTAATGGATTGCCGACTTGCGCCTCTGAAAGAATACCCATCATGTTGCGAATCAACTTATCCTTTTGGGGAAATACTGCGCTTGTAAGCTTGTGCGCCATCATTTGCGGCAATCCTTCAGAGCTGAAGACCCGAACGATGCGTATACGTTCCCCATCCTTTTTGTCCCAGTAAAAGACACTAGAATAGACATCCCTGCGGGGGACATCGAAAACAACCCGTATCTTTCCAAATCGGTCTATTCCGGAATCGGCAGACCAGAATGCAAGAATGCGCTCCAATATTGCTTGCGCTTGATCAGCCGAGCTCTTCAGTTGATCTTTCGATAATTTGCCGGTGGCATCGCTTACGATGAGGTGCTGGGTTTCAATAATAGCGCTCGATGCATGTGATAATCCAGCTATCAATAGCCCAGCTGCAAGGATTGATACCACAATATCTCTTCTGATCATTGCTTTTTCCTCCTTTTGAATAGAATTATGGTAAAGGATAAAATGTGAATAAATGAAAGTAGCAAGACAAAATGAAATGATCAAGCGGATTATCTGCATGGACAGCACGGTATTATCAATAACTATATCAATAAAAACGATTTCTTCAAGGCCTCCTGTGGTTTCTTTGCCAGTCCGCTATTCAAGTGGAGGCTTCGGTAGCCTGGGTCGGGAGATTGGCACGCAAATGTCCTTGACAGCATCCAGAACAGGTGCTATCCAAAAAACCTCAAAAAGTGATTTCTATCTTCTCACCTCCCCGGTTGTTTAACGGTCTTGTCGTATAAAACAGCCTGCCTCATATAACCAGCCATGTTCCATGGGTATATATTAAATCGATAGAGAATTCAGGAGGGCGATCATGATTCGTAGCGAGATGCTGGCAAGACTTGATAAAAAATCGAAGATCTGGGATGTGGTGGTGATCGGTGGAGGCGCGACCGGACTTGGCACTGCCGTTGAATCCGCATCCAGGGGATACAGCACCCTTCTTCTCGAACAGGGGGATTTTTCGCAGGGGACCTCAAGCCGCAGTACAAAACTGATCCACGGCGGCATCCGTTACCTTCAGCAGGGAAACATCTCCCTGGTGCTCGAAGCCCTTCATGAACGAGGGCTTCTATTACAGAACGCCCCCCATCTGGTTCATCATCAGTCGTTTATGGTTCCCAATTACAGTTGGTGGGAAGGCCCTTTTTACGGGGTGGGCCTGAAGGTCTACGATGCGCTGGCCGGAAAACTGGGCCTGGAAAAATCCACTGTTCTTACAAGGGAAATGGTTCTTGAAAAAATGCCAACCCTGGAGCCCCGTGATCTGAAAGGCGGTGTCATTTATTACGATGGCCAGTTCGACGATGCCAGACTGGCCGTGACCCTGGCCCAGACCGCTGAAGATCTGGGCGCCTGCGTGCTCAATTATGTCCAGGTGGTTTCACTTGTAAAATCAAGCGGTCTTGTCAGCGGTGTGGTTGCGGTCGACAACTTGACGGGCGCGGAATATGAAGTGATGGCCCGGACAGTGGTGAACGCCACCGGTATTTTTGTGGATTCCATTTTAAAAATGGATGTGAAGGAGCACGAAGATATTATCGCACCCAGCCAGGGTGTTCACATTGTTCTTGATAAATTCTTCCTGCCCGGCGATACGGCTGTTCTGGTTCCCCATACCGAAGACGGCCGGGTTCTTTTCGCAGTTCCCTGGCATGGCCGGGTCATTGTCGGCACTACGGATACACCGATAGATAAACCCAGCCTTGAACCCATTCCCTTCAAGGAAGAACTGTCCTTTCTTCTGGATCATGCGGCGAAATACCTGACCAAAGATCCGGTGGCCAGTGATGTTCTTTCCGCATTTGCCGGCATAAGGCCTCTTATCAACACCGGAAACAGTAAAAACACAGCCAATCTGGTGCGGGATCATCATCTGAACGTGTCGCCGTCCGGGCTCATCACCATTGCCGGCGGAAAATGGACCACATACCGTAAAATGGGTGAGGATACCATTGATGCCGCGATTCCCATCGGAGCCCTTGATCCCCGAAAATCGCGGACACGAAATCTCAGCCTCAACGGCTGGTCCATGGACGATGAAGGGAACGCCCCTTATGCGTTATACGGGAATAACGCCAGATACATCAAACGGCTTGTGGAAATAGATCCTTCGCTGGATAAACCCATCCACGACCGTCTGCCCTACCGTTTTTCAGAAGTGATATGGGCTGTAAGAAGCGAGATGGCGTTTTTCCTGGATGATGTGCTGTCCAGAAGAACCCGTGCGCTGATCCTTGATGCCCGGGCAAGCATGGAAGCCGCGCCCGAAGTGGCCCGTGTGATGGCCAAGGAACTTGGAAAAGACGAGGCCTGGCAGAAGGATCAGGTGGGACGCTACCTGAAACGCGCCGAGTCCTACCTGGTGACATCACCGGAAAAGTCATGAAAAAAAGAAAAATCTGAGGGCTTTATCTGCGCTTATCCTATTGATTTATAAAGAAAAATTATATAACAAAAAAGATGGGAAAAGCAGTAAAACCGGATAACTAATCCAGTTCTTCAGAGAGTAAAATGGCTTCAGCTACGCTGCGCATGGATTTCCGGGTGGTCATGCTCCGCTTCTGAATCCAGCGATAGGCCTGTTCCCCGGTTTTACCCCTTCGCAGCATGAGAATCTCCTTTGCCCGTTCAACGAGTTTTCGTGTTTCCAGCTCCTCCTGAATCACCCGGGTTTTTACCATCAATTCGGTGTTTACAATGGCAACCGCCGCCTGATTGGCAACGGTTTGGATCAGATTGACCTCTGTTTCGGAAAATGCATGGGGCTTGGCGGTAAAACAGTTGAGGACACCGATGACTTTTTCGTTCTTGACCTGAAGCGGAACACTGACCATGGATACCAGGTGCATGCGTTTGGCCATGTCTTTTTCTTTAAAGCGAGGTTCCTTGAGGACATTTGGAATAATCAGCGGTTTTTTATGCGTGGCCACAAATCCCACAATCCCTTCATTCATGCTCAGCGACCGATCTTTGAGATAATCCGGATCAATGGCCTGGGTGGCTGTCAGCCGGATTTTTAATGGATCGGTGCCTTCATCAATCAACCACAACGAACAGATTTCCACTCCGGTGACTTTTGCGGTTACCATGACGATCAGCTTCAGAATATCTTCCTGATAAAGATCCGATGTAATGGCACGGGTGATGTCCATGATCCCCTTGATGTACTTGTCGTATATCTGCGGCGCCAGTTTTTCCATAATCTGTTGCTATCCAGTAAAGAATGGTTTATTATTATAGGTTAAATGTACCCTATCATGAATACGTTCAGAAAATCCAGGAGATGTATTGCCGTTCAGAAGAATTCCTCCGGACGCAGAACGAACAGGAATTTCCAACATTTAATCATCTACAAAGAAACCCCCTGATCTGTCAATATCCAGCACGACAATAAATTGATATTTTCCCGTTTTTATTTGCCATGGAACGGTTGTTGAGGTTCACACGATGCAGAATACTTTTACAGATGAAATAAACCGGCGCAGAACCTTTGGTATTATCAGCCACCCCGATGCCGGAAAAACAACATTAACCGAAAAGCTCCTCTTGTTCGGCGGCGCCATTCAGCTGGCCGGAGCCGTTAAGGCCAGAAAAGCTGCCAGACATGCCACCAGTGACTGGATGTCTGTTGAAAAAGAGCGGGGAATTTCCGTGACCACTTCGGTCATGAAATTCAACTACCGGGATTATGAAATCAACCTGCTGGACACACCCGGGCATCAGGACTTTTCCGAAGATACCTACAGAGTGCTCACGGCGGTCGACAGTGCGCTCATGGTCATCGACAGCGCCAAGGGGGTTGAGCCTCAGACTGAAAAGCTGATGGCGGTCTGCCGCATGCGAAATACCCCCATCATTACATTTATCAACAAGATGGACCGGGAAGGCATGGCCCCCCTCGATCTTCTGGAAGATATCGAAAACCGGCTTCAAATCGAATGCTCGCCGCTTTCCTGGCCC
>JAPLJE010000438.1 GCA_026388755.1 Deltaproteobacteria bacterium
AACTGATGGAAGACATGTTTTTCTATGCCGGGTCAGCGCAGCTTCCCATAAGCTTTTTTCCGGCATCCGCCTCCGAAGCTTATAAATCGCTGTCCAGCCACAGCGAGGCCTCGACCAAACGGATTTCCGCTCTGTATCAACTCATTTATGCCACTTCCCCTCCCATCGTGATCGCGCCCATTGAAAGTCTTATTCAAAAACTCATTCCCAGACAGGAGCTCTGCAATTTTTCAGAGCTGTTGATGGAAAATGAAGAGATCAGCCTGGATCGCCTGGTGGAGAAAATGGTTTCCGGCGGCTATGTTCGAACGATGATTGTGGAAGAGCCTGGAGATTACTGCATCCGGGGGGGAATCCTGGATGTTTTTTCTCCACTGTATGCAGATCCTCTTCGTATCGTGCTGTTTGGCGAGTGCGTCGAATCCATCCGTTTTTTTTCCGCATCCAGTCAGCGCACAATCGGAAACATTTCCGAGGCCATTATTATTCCCGCACGGGAAGCAATTATTAAAATGGAATCCATCGAACCGGTCATCAACCGGATCCGGGAACAGGCATCGGTTCTGGAGCTACCGGTCACAACGATCAGGGATCTGATTGAACGCATCAAAAAAGAAGGCGTTTTCCCGGGAATTGAATTCCTTACCCCGTTGTTTTACCCCAAGATGGACAATCTTCTGGACTATGCGCCGCAAGACGCCTTGTTCGTGTTGATGGAACCGGCAGAGCTGGAAAAATCCGCACTGGCCTTTCATGAAAAGACCGTCCGGCAATACATGATGTCGCGAAAAAACGCCGCACTGTGCGTTGAGCCGGAAGCCCTGCATGAAACATGGGACCCAGTCTTTCATTCAATTCTGGAGCGCCATCCGCTGATCCTCAGGCAACTGTCTTTAACTTTTCCAGGCAACACGCCGCAGCCGTTCCAGGCGATCGCGTTTTCAATTGAGAGCAATACGGATATTCAGGAAAAGCTGGCCGCGCAGCGCAACGCCGAACTGCTCCTGCTGCCGCTGGCGACGTGGATCAATGAAAATAAAGAACAAAGATATACGACCCTGATTGCCTGCAGCACCCGGTCTCAGGCCGAGCGACTCAATGCCCTGCTGCAACCTTACGGGATTCAGCTGAAACTTGCAAATGACATTCCGGACCTGTCCCGGGGCAAGGGCCGGGTATTTGCCTGCATCGGGCACATTTCATCCGGTTTTGTGTGGCCGGATGAATCCCTCGCCATTATTTCCGAAGATGAGATATTCGGCCGCAAGCATCACCGAAAGCGCCTTCCTCCTTCAAAAATACACACCGAACAGATCATCTTCGGGGATCTGAAAAGAGGAGATCTGGTCGTTCACAACGATCACGGCATCGGCCAGTATGAAGGGCTGACGAAGCTAGTTGTGGACGGCGCCACCAATGATTTTCTGCTTATCACCTATCGGGATGCTGACAAACTCTATCTTCCGGTAGTACGCATGAATATGGTTCAGAAATACCTGGGCGTGGAAGGGGTCGCGCCGGTTCTGGACAAAATGGGGGGAAAATCCTGGGACCGGGTCAAAAAGCAGGTCAAGCAGTCTGTCGAGAAAATCGCCGGCGAGCTTCTCAAGCTCTATGCCAGTCGAAAAGTGGCCCCGGGTATTTCATTCCAGGGCATAGACAGCTATTTTCAGGATTTTGAAGCCAACTTTTCCTATGAGGAGACTCCGGATCAGTTGCGGGCCATCGAAGATGTGCTTCAGGACATGCAGTCCCCTGCCCCAATGGACAGGCTCGTTTGCGGAGATGTGGGATACGGCAAGACCGAAGTAGCCCTTCGGGCATCTTTTCTGGCGGTCAACAACAGCAAGCAGGTCGCGGTTCTGGTCCCCACCACTGTGCTGGCGGAACAGCATTTTGAAACATTTTCCGAGCGATTCAAGCGATATCCGGTTCGGGTTGCCTGTTTAAGCCGGTTCCGAAACGCCAGGGAACAGAAAAGCATTATTGAAGACCTGAAGTCCGGGGCCGCGGATATTGTAATCGGCACCCATCGCCTGCTTCAGAAGGATGTCGGGTTCAAGGATCTTGGGCTGATAATACTGGATGAAGAACAGCGCTTTGGGGTCAAACACAAGGAAAAACTGAAAAAATTCAGACATAATGTGGATGTGCTGGCCCTGACAGCCACCCCGATTCCCCGAACCCTTCACATGTCCATGATGGGGGTTCGGGATATCAGCATCATCTCCACCCCTCCAGAACATCGCCAGCCGATCGCCACGTTTATTTCAGAGTATGACGACACCGTCGTCACTGAAGCCATTCGTAAAGAACTGGAGCGAAAAGGCCAGATCTATTTTGTGCACAACAATATTCACACCATCTGGTCCATTTCCGATCACCTGACAAAACTGGCCCCGGAAGTGCGACTGGATGTGGCGCATGGCCGCATGAGTGCCGATGAACTGGAAGCCGTCATGCTGCGATTCACGAAAAACGAGCTGGATATGCTGGTCTGCACCACCATTATTGAATCCGGCCTGGATATTCCTTCCGCCAACACCATGCTGGTCAACCGTGCCGACAGATTCGGACTGGCCCAGATCTATCAGCTTCGCGGGCGCGTGGGCCGGTCGAATGAACAGGCATATGCCTACCTGTTTATTCCGGCCGAGCACACGCTGAACCCGGATGCTCTCAAGCGGCTGAAGGTGCTCATGGAACACAGCGATCTGGGATCCGGTTTTCAGATCGCCATGAGCGATCTGAAAATCAGGGGCGGCGGAACGATTCTGGGCGCCTCTCAGTCGGGTCACATTGCAGCCGTAGGCTACGATATGTTTCTGAAGCTGATGGAAGAAGCCATGTCCGAAATCAAGGGGGAACCGATTCTGGAAAGCCTTGAGCCCGATATTCAAATTACCATGAGCGCCTACATTCCGGAAGCCTATATTATAGATATTGATCAGCGGCTCGTTGCATATCGGCGGCTGGCAAAAATGACCAGCGTGGCCGAGATATCGGATTATAGAAAAGAGATGATCGATCGTTTCGGACCGCTGCCGGATGAGGCCGCCAACCTGCTGCTGAAAATGATGCTCAAAGTGCTGTGCATGGCTGCGGGGGTCAAACGGCTGGATCTTTGCGGCCAGCAGCTTCACCTGCGATTCTCCGAGGCGCACCAGAAAAATCCATTTGGCATTGTGGACATGATCGTGTCTGAAAAAGGTCGATTTGAATTCACCCCTGACCACGTTTTGAAGGTGCATCTGGCCAGGCGTCATTTCAGCGGTCTGCTGTCGGAAACCAAAAACATCTTGAAAGAGATTGGTCAGCGTGTTAACAATTCCTGACAGTGCAACAAATAAAGGAGCATGCAAGCAATCATGACCCAAAATATCATTATCCGATTTATGAAGCGACAGATTCCCCTGCTGGCGGCAACCGCCGCCTGGGCGATACAGGCTGCCTGGTGTCCCGCAAACTCAGCCTTCGGGGCTGAACTGATCGACCGGATTGTGGCAGTGGTTAACAACGATTTGATATCTATGGAAGAACTCAACACCCAGGTCAAACCCTACCTGGAGAAAATCAATACCATGGGATACCCGCCGGACAAAGAACGACAGATGATTTTCAAGGTTCGGGAGGATGTCCTCAACCAAATGATCGATCAGAAATTAACCGAACAGGAAATCGCCCGATATAAAATCACGGCTTCGGATAAAGAAGTGGACATGACCATTGAGCGAATCAAGAAAGCCAATTCCCTGACAGACGAAGCCCTTCGGCAAGCGCTTGCCAAAGAGGGAGTAAGCTTTGAGGAATACCGAAAACGAACAAAAGAGCATATTTTAAGATCCAGTCTGGTTAACCGGGAAATCAAATCCAAGGTTGTCATTACCAAGGAAGACATCAAAACCTATTACGATTCACATCCTGATCTCTATGGGTTTGAAGAAAAATATCGCCTGGCATACGTCATGATCAAATATCCGGAAAGCCCGGACCCTTCCAGTCGAATGCGAACGCATCAGAAAATGGCAGACATTCTTCAGGAACTCAAAGCGGGTAAATCCATAGATGAAGTGATTCAGACTTTTTCCGACAGCACTACCAGGGTTCAAGGGGGTGAGCTGGGGACGTTTTCCCTATCTTCGCTCGATTTAAAAATTCGTGAGGCGCTGAAGGATTTGACGCCAGGTCAATATTCCGGAGTTATCGAAACCGATTTTGGGTATCAGATTTTCCGCCTTCAGGATAAGGTTAAGTGAAGACGCCTCTGCCGAAATCGAAAACAAGCTGTATAAGGATATAGTGGATCAGAAGTTTTCAAAATGGCTGGAAGAACTGCGATCCCGATCCCTCATTAAAATCACTCAATAGACGCCCGAAGGCGGCGATTACCGCCGTCCAGACGGGTTGGCAAAATATGACGATCTGTTTTACCACACCTGCTATTTTGCTCAGACGGGTTGATTTTGGCGATAATGATCTGATTCTGACGTTTTTTTCCCTGACCCGTGGAAAAATCTCCCTGATCGCCAAATCCGCGAGAAAAAGCCGGAAGCGATTTTGCGGTGCGTTGGATTTGTTTTCAGCTTACGAGCTGGTTTGCTTAACCGGCCAAGGACGTCTGCCGGTACTTCTGGAGTCAACAATACAGCATCCGTTTTGTCAAATTCGTTCGGATTTCAAAAAAACAGCCTATGCCAGTTATTTTGTGGAGATCATCAACAACTGGATGGAACAGGACGTTGCGCAGCCCCGGACATTTGACCTGCTTTACCAGGTACTGGATAGATTGGATCGGAACGATCTGCCGGATGATTTACTGAGCATCGTGTTTCAAATGACGTTGATGATCATTTCTGGTTTTTCTCCCAACTTCAGTACCTGCTGCCAGTGCCATACCGAAATGGACTGTTTGAATGGGTGCCGAATCGGGATCAATTTTGCCAAAGGCGGTCTGATTTGTTCTTCCTGCAGTTCCGCTGTTTCTCCAATGGTCTACCTGTCCAGGGGAACGATCAAACAGCTGCAGTGGATGGGATGCGGGAACTGGAATAAAATTGCCAGAGCCCGGTTTTCTGCCCAGTCCATTCAGGAAAGCCTTGGTTTTCTGGAAGCATTTGTTCCCTACCATCTCGGAAAAGAACCTAAAAGCCTTTCTGTTCTTCGACAGTTCAGGGCTGAGCAGGGAATGGGGTAAACTCTTGTCGGAAATCTATCGAAATATTTTGAAATATGCCCCGATCGAAGCATCCGCTCCCTGCCGGATCGACATGGGAGGAACGCTCGATATCAAGACGTTCCATTTGCCGATGAGGCGCCTGTATCCCTGCACGGTCAATGCCGCAATCAACCTGAGAACCCGGGTCCGGATTCACCCCTATCTTCAGGGGCAGGTAAAAGTGAGCTCTACCGGCTTTGAAAGCGTCTCGTTTCCTGAAGATGAAGCACCTTATAATCATCCCCTGGGCCTGATGTTTGCCATAGCCACATATTTTGGCGTCAGCGGTATCCATATTGATATCGAGTCCGCCTCGCCACCGCGAAGCGCTCTGGGCGGATCTTCGGCAGCTGCCATCGCACTGGTTGCGGCACTGTCCAGGCTCCTTGAAAAGACCGGCCAAAAGCCACTGACCCGCAAACAGATTGTTCTACTGGCACATGCCATTGAAGAAAGCGTAGCCGGAGTCCCTTGCGGATTTCAGGACCAACTGGCCGC
>JAPLJE010000138.1 GCA_026388755.1 Deltaproteobacteria bacterium
CGGGATAAACACCCATCACACCCATTACACAAAAACGGAGAAGTCCAATGAAAATGGTCAAAAACAGCTTTTTGGTGGTTCTCGGTCTGATCATGGCCGCAAGCGCGACTCTGGCCTACGTGGGATCGGGCAATTCGGTTTTTGCGCAGCTTTTCAGTTCAAATCACCCCCCCAAGGATCCGGTGCCCGTCCATACGGATCTGCTGGCCGTCCGTGCGCATCTGGTTCAGGACAAGGTTCTTAAAGGCTCGGACGGTCAGGTGTCGGTATCTCTGACGCTGGATGCAGCAAAAATTCCCCGGTCGGATCATCGACCGGTCGACCACGCCGATCTGGTGATCGTATTGGACCGCAGCGGCTCCATGGCAGGCCAGAAGCTAAGCGATGCCCGCCTGGCCGTGATGCAGTTGATCGACCGAATGACCGCCAAAGACCGACTGGCGATCATAACCTATTCAAACGCCGTTCAGGTGGTCTCTCCCCTGGTTGACATGGATGAAGCCCACCGGCATCAATTAAAGACGGTGGTGGCGCAGGTGAATGCCGATGGCGGCACCAACCTCGGCGCCGGACTGAAGCACGGCATTCAGACCCTGATGCAGACCCCCGCCAATGGCCGTCAGCGGCGGGTGATTCTGATCTCCGACGGTCAGGCCAACCAGGGCATCACCGATCCCCTGGAGCTGGGCAACATGGCCTCCGGCGCCGCGACACAGAACGTTGCAGTAAGCACGGTGGGCGTCGGCTTTGATTTCAACGAAATACTCATGACCACTTTGGCGGATCATGGCGCCGGCCGCTATTATTTCCTGGAAGACCCCAAAAAGTTTGCGCTGGTGTTTGACAAGGAATTTCAAGACGCGCGCAACGTCGCCGCTTCCGGAGTGGAAATCCGGGTGCCGCTGGGAAAAGGAATCCGGTTGGTTAACGCCGGCGGTTATCCCATCCAGGTTAATGATGGCCAGGCCGTGATTCGTCCCGGAGATCTGCTCTCCGGCCAACAGCGCAATCTCTTTTTAACCTTTCAAGTGCCCACCGACAAGGAGGAGGAATTTCTTCTGGGTGAATTTCAGGTGCGATTCAATCACAACGGCGCGGCCCATAACATCGCCACTTCCGGGCAAATGGTCCTTGCCTGCGTGAAGGATCCCGGGGAAGTGACGGCCAGTATCGACGCACCGGCCTGGAGTGCGCGGGTGATTCAGGAAGACTACAGTCAGCTCAAGGAAGCGGTGGCCGACGCCATCGAAAAGGGCGAAAAGGACAAGGCCATGGGTCAAATTCGGGAGTACGAGACGCGCAACGAGGCGATTAACGCAACCGTGGGTTCTGCGGTCGTTGCCGAAAATCTGAAAACAGACGTTCAGGCCTTGCGACAAGGCGTTGAAGACACCTTTGCGGGTCCGCCGGCCGCCGTGGCGGAAAAGAAAAAACAGAACTCCAAAGCGTTGCAGTACGAAAGTTATCAGATCCGGCGTGACAAGAAATAAGAAGCAATTAATACTTTCAGTACCATAAAAAAAGGAGAATCACATGACCATTCTATCACGCATGTCTCGTCTATGTAAGGCAGATCTTCATGGTGTCATGGATCAGATCGAAGACAAGGGGCTTCTGCTCAAACAGTATTTGCGGGAGATGGAGAGCGCCTTGAAGGAAAAGCAGACGCGTCAATCACAGCTGCACCAGACCTGTCGGCAGATTCAAAGGGATCTCTCCCAACAATATCTGGAGCGGGAAAAACTGGAAAAGGAGCTGGAGCTGGCCGTCCGCAAAGACAAGGATGATATCGCCAGAATGCTGATTCGAAAGCGACGCATGCTCCAGGCCTGCTGCGATGGGATGCAACGTCAGTTGCAACGCATTGAAGAGGAAGGGGCGCATCTGGCCGAAATCCTGAATCAACAGCAACTGCAATACCAGGAGTTGAAAGTAAAGGCTGCCGAATACTGCCGCTGGACCGAGCAGCGACCCTTTGCAGAAGCCTCCGAAGTGATGTCCGAATCCGGCTTCTCATCGCCTCCCACGGAGGAAGAGATCGAGATCGAGTTGCTGCAACGAAAAGAGGCCCTGAAACAGGGAGGTGGCGCATGAACAAACCCATCCGAACCACCGTAGTCTTTGCTTTGATCAGCGGATTTCTGGCCTTGCCCCTGACCGAATTATTGAGCAGGTACGGCAGCTATCCGGCCGTCTTAAAATGGGTCCTCTGGATGGATCTGGCCATCTACGCGCTGCTTCTGGTCCGATGGAGCCGCACCCGCACGTTGTCGATCCTGTTTCCCCTGGCCCTGCTGCTGGGAGTGGCTTTTTGGCCGAACACCTGGATTGGATTTTATGCGATAGCCCTGGGCGTTCTGTGCTGGGTGCGAAGCGGTATCTGTTATAACGGCACGCCGTTTCGCACCCTGACCGCTGAGTTTGTCACCGTGGTCGGCGGCATCACCCTGGTGGGAACCCTCGGCTCCAATTCAACGGCTGCGTGGCCACTGGGACTCTGCCTCTTCATCCTGGTGCAGGCCCTTTACTTTTACATCATTCCGACCGATAGCAATCGAAAGACAAAAAATGCTTCCACGGATCCCTTTGAACAGGCCCGTCATGAAGCTGAAAAAGTGCTGGGCCAATGGCCATCCCCCTGACGCACGCTAAAAGACGTATATCAGAGGCCCAGCTCAGATAACCCCGGGTGCTCATCCGGACGGCGCCCGAGTGGCCAGTGGTACTTGCGGTCCGATTCCGCAATAGGAAGATCATTGATGCTTGCGATTCGGCGACGCATGAGTCCGTTTTCGTCGAACTCCCAGTTCTCGTTGCCATAGGCACGGAACCAGCTGCCCGAATCGTCATGCCATTCGTAGGCAAAACGTACCGCGATACGGGCGTCACCAAAAGCCCATAGCTCTTTGATCAGGCGGTAGTCCAGTTCCTTGACCCATTTTCGCTGGAGAAACTTCACAATTGCCTCGCGGCCCGAGAGAAACTCGGCACGGTTGCGCCAGGTACTATCAACAGTATAAGCCAGAGAAACGCGGTCGGGGTCGCGTGTGTTCCACGCGTCTTCGGCCATGCGCACCTTTTGCGTCGCGGTTTCACGGGTAAAAGGTGGAAAGGGTGGGCGGCCATTCTGATTCATTGACATTTCTTTCTCCTTGGTTCTTCGTTTTTAATCAGTGCTCTTTGGGTCATTCCATAATTTCTTTTATTGGCAATATTTGTTTTCCATGGCGAATCGTAAGGATAGATATTTGTTCCGCTTCAATACGATAGATTACACGATAATTACCGTAAATAAGCTCTCTAAATTGATTGTTTCTAATTTCAGGAACAATCCTGCC
>JAPLJE010000419.1 GCA_026388755.1 Deltaproteobacteria bacterium
ACCGGGTGAGCCGGGATTTTAACAACCGCACCCTGATTGGCGATCTGGCAGGCCTTTACACCCGGGCACTTCAGGAAAACGGCGAAAAGCCAACTTGATTCAACATTGATGCCTTTGTCCGGAACTACCGATACATGAGACGGTATCGAACGAGGAAACAACAGGGATGACGACCATCGGTTATTATACCCCTTTCAAACCGCTTGGCTTTCATCTTCCGTCCGGAGACCTGACCATTGCCACCGGCCTTCGGGATTTTCTGGAAGGCGGCGGCTATCGGATCATGCATCCCAGTCGGCTCCGGGCCCGGTGGATATTCTGGAAACCCTGGCTCTGGCCTATCGTTGTCAGGGACCGGCTTCGTGCGCTCCGAATGCTTCGGCATGCCCGCTCCGGAATCTGGGTGACCTACCATGCGTATTACAAATCCCCGGATCTGATCGGCCCATGGGTTTGCCGAAGACTTGCCATCCCCTATATCATTTTCCAGGGAATCTATTCGACCCGGCGAAAAAAAAACATCAAAACCCTGGCGGGGTATGTTCTGAACCGTCAGGCCCTGATGCAGGCGGACCATGTCTTCTCCAACCGGAAAGAAGACCTTCTCAATCTGCGGCGGCTGATTCCAGATGACCGGCTGACCTACATTGCACCGGGGATTGATCCGGAACAGTTCACCTTTGATGCCGGTGCCCGCCACGAGCTCCGTTGTTCATGGAAAATCCCGGAAAACACCCCGGTGGTGCTCTCGGCCGCCATGTTCCGCCCCGGCGTTAAGACAGAAGGGCTGATCTGGACGATTAAAGCCTGCGCCGAGCTTTGTCGGCAAAATAGGCCCGTATACCTGGTCATTGCAGGAGACGGGAAGGAAAGAAAAACCCTTCAATCCCTTGCCGAATCGCTGCTTTCTGAAAATGTCCGGTTTGTCGGAAAAATCTCCAGAGACCGGATGTACCGGTTTTACAGCGCCGGCGACGTCTTTGCCTTTCCGGGAATCCGGGAAACCCTGGGTATGGTGTATCTCGAGGCCCAGTCCTGCAGTCTTCCGGTGATTGCCTTTCATAATGGGGGTATTCCCGAAGTGGTCCGGGACGGGATTACCGGATTTCTGACTCCGCCATTTGACTTGCATGCATTTACAGACGTCATGGCCCGCATTCTGGACGATGAACCGCTGCGACGGAAAATGGGCGAGGCAGCCCGCAGGCATGTTCGAAGGGCTCATGATATCCATCGGAATTATCATCAGGTAGATACAATTCTTCAACACGTTCATGCCGAACACGTTTTGAGAACAGATGACAGGGGGCAGATGACCCAAAAGAGGCGCCTATGAAACCCATGACCGGTCAGATTCTGAATTTTGGCCGCATGATCAAATTCAGCCATACGGTTTTTGCCCTGCCGTTTGCCCTTTCCGCGGTGGTGCTGGCGCATCGAAGCGCCGAGATCACCTTTCAGACCTTTTTTTGGATACTGGTTGCCATGGTCAGCGCCCGCTCCGCGGCCATGGGTTTCAACCGGATTGTGGACAACCGCTTTGACCGGCTCAATCCGCGAACCGCCAATCGCCACATTCCATCCGGAACCGTATCGTCGCTGTCTGCAATACTTTTTATATCGGGGTTTTCCATCGCTTTCATACTGGCGTCGGCCATGATCAGCCGCCTGTGTTTCTGGCTCTCCATGCCGGTTCTGGTGATTCTGTTTTTTTACTCCTACACCAAGCGATTCACTTCCCTTTCCCATCTCTATCTGGGAATGAGTATTTCCCTGGCCCCGCTGGGGGCGTGGATCGCCGTAACCGGCCGGTTCGAACCCGCCATTCTCATTTTATGCATTGCGCTGCTGACGTATATTGCCGGATTCGATATTCTGTATGCCTGCCAGGATGTTCAGTTTGATCAGAAAATTGGCCTGTTTTCGATTCCCTCACGCCTGGGCGTGAAGGCCGCCTTTCACATTTCATCCATCCTGCATGTGGCAACCTTCATATCACTGACGGCGCTGTTCCTTATATTTGATCTGGGAATGGTCTACCTTCTTGCCCTGGTGATCATCGGCGTGCTGCTGGTTTTTCAGCACCGGGTGATCCGCCCCCATGATCTGGCCCACATCGAGCTGGCGTTTTTCCACGCCAACAGCGCCATTTCCATTCTCCTGTTTCTGGGAATCCTGGGAGACGAATTATTGAGATAAAAGGGAAAGCTTCTATTTCCCCCGGAGACAACTGATGAACAAAAAAATAGTTGTGGCAATTACCGGCGCATCCGGCGCCATTTATGGCGCGGTGCTGGTGTCGGAGCTTTTGCAGCGGCCGATCGAAGTCCATTTGATCCTATCAGACTATGGCCGCAAGGTCATGGCCCATGAACTGGGAATTTCAGGCCCGATGCTGCCTTTTCTGCAGTCAGAATTCGGCCTCGTTCCCCACGACCTTTCGGTTTTAAAGGAATATTCGCAGGACAACCTGTTTGCGCCGCCTGCCAGCGGCTCTTTCCGGCATGCCGGCATGGTCATTGCCCCTTGTTCCATGAAGACCCTGGCTGCGCTTGCCGCCGGTTTTGCAGACAATCTGATCACCCGGTCCGCGGATGTGTGCCTGAAGGAAAAACGGCCCCTCATTCTGCTGCCCCGGGAAACGCCGCTCAGCACCATTCATCTGGAGAACATGCTGAAGGTGGCGCGGGCAGGAGCGGTGCTGCATCCCCCGGTTCCGGCCTTTTATCACCGGCCCGAAAGCGTTCGGGATATCGTGAATGCCACCGTCGGCCGGGTCCTGGACCACCTGGGGATTTCCCATCATCTGGCCGCCGAATGGAGCGGCGCATAACCCCAAGAAGGAAAGGCTATGAAATCCATGAAATACACCAACCTGGGCGAGTTCATTCAGGCATTGAAAAAGGAAGGCGAGCTGAAAACCATTTCGCATCCCGTATCCGCTGTTCTGGAGATCAGCAAACTGACCGATGCGGAATCCAAGAGTCCGCTGGGCGGAAAAGCGCTGTATTTCGAGAAGGTGAAGGACTCGCCGTTTCCGGTTGCCACCAATTTGTTCGGCAGCTCACGGCGCATCTGCCTGGCCCTTGGCGTTGACAACCTGGATCAACTGGGAGACCGGATCAGGGAAATCATTCACATGTCGCCGCCCAGGGATCTGCGGGACATGCTGGGAATGCTGACAACCGCCTTTTCCGTATCTCAGTTCTTTCCCCGAAAAAGCCGCGCCAAGGTCCCCCCCTGCCAGCAAGTTATTCTGAAAGGCGAGGATATCAATCTCTTTGATCTGCCGATCCTGCACTGCTGGCCCCAGGATGCCGGCCGGTTCATCACCCTGCCGCTTGTCGTCACCAGAAGCCTTTCCACCGGAAAGCGCAACGTGGGCATGTACCGGATGCAGATCTTCGACAGCAAGACCACCGGCATGCACTGGCACATCCATAAAGACGGCTCCAATTATTTCAACGAATACCGCAAGGCCGGAAAGCGGATGCCGGTGGCGGTGGCCATCGGCGCGGACCCGGCCACCATTTACGCGGCCACGGCCCCCATGCCCCGGAACGTGGATGAAATGATCCTGGCGGGCTTTATCCGGAACGCTCCCGTCCCCATGGCCCG
>JAPLJE010000289.1 GCA_026388755.1 Deltaproteobacteria bacterium
TCGTTTCCCAGATTGACGGCAAACTCGATTTCCACCGGGCATCCCATGCCCTTCCTGCCAAGATCCAGCAGGTCGGAAAGCAATTGAGGGAGAGGAAATATGTCGTGTTTGAGTATGGATGCAAATGTGGCAATTTTCAAACCCGGCAAATGGCCGCTGTCCCGAATCCGGTGTTCGTCCTGGATATAGACGCTTGAAAGCATTCGAATGGGATACTCACTTTCTGCCTCATCAATCTCCCGTTTTTCAAGATTGGCAAATTGGTTAAAATGCAGCTCATCCGAATAGCCATGGATTTTGAGTGCATAAAAATACCGTTGACAATTGTTCAGAATGTCTTCGACAGTGGTAAACTGAGGCATAATTCGAGGATATCTGGGGGAGAACCGGACAGATTTTTCGCCTTCCACCACGGTTTTTCCCATACCAATGGCAATATGGGCAATTCCGTCTTCAGATTTCATGCTGGAAACCGGATAAAAATTATGGGATTGGACCACACCGGACAATGCAGGATAAAAATAGTCGCCGTAAGCCTCTCCGGTCAGTTGTTGAATGATCACGGCCATGGATTCTTCCTGGGGCTGCCTGGCCGAATTGCGGGTAAAGGATCTGGGATCTTCATAATAGGTTGAGGCATATACCAGTTTAATGGCATGGATCAGTTGTCGAAGCCTTATGGCCGGATCCGGATGGTTGTTTGGAATCATGTAAGTCTGGTAGAGTCCGGCATAGGGCAAAAATTGCGCATCTTCCAGAAGACTGGAAGACCGGATGGACAGGGGATATTGAACCTGAGCCAGAAAGGCCTCCAGATCGGATGTCAGCCAGTCCGGCATTTCCGCCCTTAAAAAAATATCCATGATATCCCGGTCCGATAAAACGTTTTTAGCACAATACTGCAATTGGTTTAATGCGATAAACGATTCAAATCCCTGGGTGGTGATGACCAGGGATTTTGGGATTTGTATTGAAACCTGTGGATAGGCGATGAGCAGCGCGGGGTGCTGAAGTAACAGAACAGACATGAATGCAAGGCCTCTGGCTTTTCCGCCAAGAGACCCGTCCCCGATTTTTACAAAATCCATGATGTCGGGATCAAAGGTCTGAGCCCTGAACTGGGCCACCACCCCTTTTTGCTGAAGCTTTCTGACCGTATGCAGACCGGAAACAATATACTGACGCAGGTCTGCCGTATTCTCGAATTCGCTGGCCCGAACCTCCCGGAATGTGGATGCCAGGGCAAATTCCGAACGGGCCATCAGCCAGTTGGAAAAATGATTCCGGCTGGCGTGGTACAGCAGCGATTCGTCTGGAATCTGGGATATCTTGAGTTCAAGTGTTCTCAGGCTCGACGCCCTGTCAATTTCAGTCCTGTCCGGCATACGAAAGACAAAATCGCCGAAACCCAGGTGATTCAGAAAAAAATCCTGAAGTTCGACCAGCAGATTGGGTGAATTTTTGTCCAGAAATATCGCCGGAATCCGGTCTGCCTTCACCCGATTATGGGAATCCGAACTGAGCATCAGAATCGGGAGATCCGGGATTTCCTGTTTCATGAAGGTCAGTATGTCCGCGCCTGCCTGATCATCCAGTTTGCCGTTTCGAGGAATCCGGGTGTCGGATATGATGCCAATCAAATAGGAACGGTATTTCTGGCAGAGATTCATGGCCTCTTCATACGTTTCAGCCAGCATGATTTTCGGCCTGGATCGCATGCGCAAAAGCCGGTGTTCCTCGTTCAGTCCGACCCCTAATACCGCCTGAGTCTGTTTTACGATTTCCTTGTAAATCAGCGGCAGAAAAGATGAATAATACTGGGGCGAGTCTTCCACCAGAATCAACACGCGAACCATGGCCCGCCGGGTATCCCTGTCAACATTCAGCCGGTCTTCGGCGTTTTTAACCAGCGCGAGCAAGAGATCGGAATTTCCGGACCAGATAAATACTTTGTCAATGCCCATCAATTTTCGATATTCGCCCTGCGGGAATATGGACCTGAGGCTATGGCTGAGCAGAATGACCGGAAGATCGGGATGCTTTGTCTTGATTTTTTCGCCCAGGGTCTGGGCATCCATGTCATCTACATTCGGCATGGTGATGACCATTTCAAAAGATTTTTGCTCCAGAAGGGCCAGTGCGTTCTGACCGGAAGAGGTCCGGGTGACCCGTGGAGGCAGGCTCAAATTAAGACCCATATACTCATTGACAATACGAGAGGCCAGGCTGCGATCCTCTTCCATGATATAGGCATCATAAGGGCTTGAAATCAGGAGAATCTCCCGGACCTTGATGGACATGATCTCATGGAACATCTTGAACTGGGAATAAAATTCGCTGGGAAGTTCGCTGCTTTTCAGGGTCATATGAGATACCGGTTTCGGGTAAATGGGAAGCTACTTTTAAATAGTTTAAATCTTTATCGTTATCTTTGCAAAAACATTTTAAGCAATACTCTGGACTTATACTGATATATTAGTATAAATAATACATTGACATTTTATTTTAGTAACGCTAATAACTCTGAAATGAATTCAGCTTGAATGAGTTGATAATGTTCACAATGGCGTGAATGTTTTCAGTTTGAAAGGACAAAGGTGTCCAGTCCTCAATGAGGGATGGGTGCCTTTATTGTTTTGACCCAACTTAGTTTTTATTATTTTTTAACAGTATGTTAGTTGTATTGGCATGGATAATTACTTGTAATGCAGAGGGGGCAGATCCCGAAAGCTTGCCAGGCAACCGGATCTTGCCCTGGCGTGCACAATGGAGTTCGTCTTCCAGATCAGCATGTCAGTTGAACTAACATTGGCCATTTTAATAGTGACCGAGATACAACGGCGTATCCTCAGCATTGGACAACGGCGTCCTCTTTCTTTTCAAGGTGAGTCCGATTTTCCCTTAGCACTAACTTTCATTACAAAAAGGAAAAGCAATCATGAACCTGTCTACGCCTAATGCCAATGATGCAACTCTGACTTTCAACCGTTCCAAGAGCGTTGTTCCCATGAGTGGACTCTGTTCACGCTGCATTGACGGATGCCGCGGCAACTGTGAAGTTTTCCGGTCCACTTTCCGCGGCCGCGAAGTGATCTATCCGGCTCCCTTTGGTTCGATTACAGCCGGTGCCGACAAAAACTACCCCGTTGACTATTCGCATCTGAACATTCAGGGCTATGCCCTTGGCGCCACGGGACTGCCGGCAGGCGTTGCGGTCAGCCCCGATACCGCCATCTTTCCGGCAGTCAACACCGAAACCGAATACGGATGGGACATCAAGGTTAAGATGAAGGTGCCGATTTTCACCGGCGCACTCGGTTCCACGGAAATTGCCCGCAAGAACTGGGAGCATTTTGCTGTGGGCGCCGCCATCAGTGGTGTGACGCTGGTCTGTGGCGAAAACGTGTGCGGCATCGATCCCCAGCTTGAATTGAACGCACAGGGGAAAATCGCCAAATCGCCGGATATGGATCGACGCATTGAAGTCTACAGGCGTTTTCATCAAGGCTATGGTGAAATCCTGGTTCAGATGAATGTGGAAGATACCCGACTGGGCGTTGCAGAATATGTTGTGGAAAAGCATGGCCTGCAGACCATCGAACTCAAATGGGGACAGGGTGCCAAGTGCATTGGTGGTGAAATCAAAGTCCGAAGAATTGACCGGGCGGTTGAGCTGCAGAAAAGAGGCTATCTTGTCACGCCGGATCCGTCCAGCCCCATTGTTCAGGCTGCCTATAAGGAAGGCGCAATCCGGGAATTCGAACGTCACAGCCGCCTGGGTTTTGTCAGCGAGGAAGGCTTCATGGCCGAATGTGACCGCCTTCGCAGGCTCGGCTTTAAGAGAATCACGCTCAAGACCGGCGCATACGGCCTCCGCGAGCTGGCCATGGCGATCAAATGGGGTTCCAAAGCCAAGATCGACCTGCTGACCATTGACGGCGCTCCCGGCGGCACCGGCATGAGCCCGTGGCGCATGATGGAAGAATGGGGCGTTCCGAGCATTTATCTGCATTCAGCGGCTTATGAGTTCTGCAAGAAACTCACCGACAGGGGTGAGAGAGTTCCCGATATTGCATTCGCCGGCGGATTCTCGAGTGAGGACGGTGTGTTCAAGGCACTTTCGATGGGCGCTCCTTTTGTAAAAGCAGTGTGTATGGGACGCGCGCTCATGATTCCAGGAATGGTTGGAAAGAACATTGCTGAATGGATCGACAAGAACGATCTGCCCAAAACCGTCAGCCAGCACGGCTCGACCATCGAAGAAATCTTCGTCAACTACGAAGCCATCAAAGACATGGTCGGTGCCAAAGCTATTGATGAAGTCCCCTTGGGCGCCATCGGTATTTACAGCTACTCAGACAAGATCAAAGTCGGTCTCCAGCAGCTCATGGCCGGCGCCCGCTGCTTCACCCCCAGCGCCATAACCCGCAAGGAACTTATGTCTCTTACCGAGGAATGCACCAAGGTAACCGGCATCCCCTATGTAATGGATGCTTACAGGGAAGAGGCGGAAACCATCCTCAATGGATAGTTGGTAATGTTGTTGCCGTTAAATAAAAAAAGCCCCTTTCCGTTCAAGGAAAGGGGCTTTTTTTATGAATTAAATCCCGTAGGCCTAAATTTTAAATCGTCTGCGGTGAATATTCAACCGCTATTTCCGGTTGGCGTATTCCGCATATGTCATAGCCACCGTTCGATAGACCAGGTGCGCCAGTTTGGAAAAAGGCAGATAGGCAAACAGGCAGAAAATGAAGATCAGATGAATGAAATACAGGGCATAAGACGCCCCTGCCAGTCCTCCGAGCCGGGTCATTTCCGTCAGCATGCCGGTCAGTCCCAATCCCAGGGCAAGGCCTAAAAGAGACCAGTCTTTGTAGCTGGAAACGGAATCTTTCTGAGAAAGCCGGTTTTTAATCATCAGCACGCTGCCGATAACCAGCGCAACACCGCTGAAATTAGCCAGCCACTTGACCGGGTTGAGCTGGGAATACGGTCCGTGAATCTGAAATACATACAAGACAACAAAAAATATGTTGGTAACGATGAACAGGCCGATGAATCCGAACAGCACCATCATGTGCGCGGTGGATCGTTCCCGGTTTTCCGTACATTCATTGAATTTGTCATGTTTCAGGATCGTCGGGATGATACGGAGAAAGGCTTTTCCAAATTCCAGGGGATCGATCGTTTTCTTGTCGGACTTTCCTTCAAGAAGCGCATTGGCATGAATGTCCGCCAGAAAGCGTTTAAGTCCCAGTGCAAATATGGTCACCGCCCAAAGGAAAGTCGGAACCATGATCATGTCCACGAGCCAGGAAGAGAAAAAATGTGAATGAACAATTTCATCTCCACCCGGTGCAAAGTGCAGCAGGCCGGTGATCAGGCCCAGAACAATAAATATCACGACGGGAATGCCCATAAGAATCGGAAGCTTTTTGGGGTCGTTCACCGCTTTTCCCAGAGCCTTGGGAATGGCGTATTCGGAGACCGCATAGGCGCGGATGGCTGAAAGCACATCGCCGGGTTTTGCGCCTCGGGGGCAGCGAGTCGAACAATCACCGCAGTTGTGGCATAGCCAGATATCGGCATTCCCGATCAATTTGTCTTTTAAACCCCAGGACGCTGCAATCATTTCTTTCCGGGGGAACGGCTTGGTATCCGGGGAAATGGGACAGACCACGGAACAGGTGGCGCACTGATAGCATTTCTTCAGATCACCTCCGCCAAGTGCGGCTACTTCTTTGATAAACCCCACATCTGGCTCAACAAGATACGCATCAGACATGATAAATCCTCCTAAAAAAGGTTGAAGGCTGAAAGACTGTAGGCTGAAGTGTTTCCATCACCTTCAGCCTACAACGACATCAGCCTTTAGGCATGTTTGTTTAGAAACCCTTCAAGGGGTTCGGTCCCATATCTGTGACGAGTTTGACGAAATCGTTGATGATCGTGGGAACTTTATCGAATTCATCGATGGCGATTTCAAACTGGGCGACCCGCTCTACTTCGAGGGCCAGGCTTGCCAAAGCCTCGCCGATCTTTTTCATGCGGATGCTGGCCAGCTCACTGCCTTTGACAAAATGGCACTGGTAGTCGTCACCGTGCTTGCAGCCCAAAACAAAGACGCCGTCCATACCTTTGGACAAGGCTTCCTTGATCCAGATGACATTGAGGGATCCCAGACAGCGAACCGGAATCAGCCGGACATCCGCGGAAAACTGCAGCCGGTTCAGGCCGGCAATGTCAATGGCCGGGTAGGCATCGTTTTCACAGACCAGGCCAAGAATGCGCATGGGCGGATCATCGAAATCGTCTGTTGAGGGAACCTCGATGGCCTTGACCATGGCGCCGATGCTGTCGACATTGTAGTCTGCAAAGCCGATGATCCGCTCAGGGCAAGCGCCCATGCAGGTTCCACAGCGCCTGCAGCGGGTGGGATTGGGCTTTGGCGTGCCTTTTTCGTCATCATCCAGCGCGCCGAACGGACATTCCTCAGTGCATCGCTTACACTGGGTGCATCTCTGAAAAAAGAAATCCGGAAAAGACATGTCTCCGGACCTGGGGTGAACCGCAACTCCGCGGTTGGTCGACTCGACGCACTGAATGGCTTTCAATGCCGCGCCTGCAGCATCTTCCATGGATTCTTCCATGGTCAGGCTGCGGCGGATGCACCCTGCCGCATAGACCCCGGTTCTTTGGGTTTCATAGGGAAAACAGATAAAATTGGAATCGGCATATCCATTGAAAATGGCGTTATCCCGGAATCCGGGTCCCTGACGGTATGCCAGATTCACCACCGGATCATCCACGGTCGCCGGCACCATGCCGGTACCCAGAACTACCATGTCGGCCTTTACCTGAATTTTTTCTCCCAAAAGGGTATTGTCGGCTTCAACAACCAGACCGGAACCGTTTTGAGAAACACGGACCACTTCTCCCTTGGTGAGAAAAATGCCGGGGTCCTGCTGAAGGTTTTTGTAGAAAAGCTCCTGAAGTCCGGGGGTTTTCATGTGCTGATAGAAGATATAGGACTTGCCGTCCGGATAATCTTCCCGTACATATTTGGCCTGTTTCAGCGCAACCAAACTGGTGATGGAACCCGTATAGGCAAAGTCCTTGTCATCTCCCTGTCCCGGGCTTTGAATAAAAACAACGGACTGGGCTTCCTTGCCGTCTGATGGCCGCAGAATTTTGCCCTTGGCTGCGATTTCTTCAAACTGATGATTGGTGACCACATCGGCAATGGCGCCATAGCCAAGGTGGGCGAATTCATCGGCGGCAGGTAAATAGGGCCGCCAGCCTGCAGCCAGAACCACGGCGCCGAATAACTCACCGTTGGGATCCAGAGACAGAATGTCGTTTTTGCCAGTGTTGAATTCTTTATACAGTTCGTTCAGTTTGTCCTTATCCAGCTCCTTGCCGCTTTCATCCACTTTCATTTCCGGGGGAAGCGGAAACGGCACGTCGAATTCTAGCGCTTCGCCGGGTTTTTTCAGGGTCACGGTAAACTCGCCGGGCTGGCCGGCAATACGTGCTACGATGGTGTTTGTTTTCACCGTGATATTGGAGAAGGATTCGACTTCACGGATTTTATCCGCGATCATTGGCGGAATCAAGTTGGTATAGGGCTGGTTGATGGGCAGTTGTTTGCGGATTTTGGCGGCATATCCGCCGAGCTTAGCTTCTTTTTCAACAATGGTGACATCGTAGCCGACTTTTGCCGCATCCAGGGCCGCGGAAATGCCGGTGATGCCGCCACCGATGACCAGAATCTTTCTGGAAAAGTTCTCCAGCTTGTAGGGTTCGGGGAGTTGAACTTTTTCAACCCGGACCATGCCCATCTTGAGGTAGTCATCGGCCAGCATCTGTGTATGGTTTATTTCAAGGGATTTGTCGCCTTTGGGGTGGGACCATACCACCTGTTCTCTCAGGTTCACCCGATCTACGATGCATCCGTCAAAACGGAAAATATCAAAATTGACCCGGCGGGAGCAGGCTGCTATGGTCAGGGTATTGACGCCTTCATCGCTGATGTCTTTTTTAAGCATGCCAACGCCGTCCTGGCCGCAAAGAAACGGATGCGTCTTGGCTGTTTTGCGTGCTTTTGTGACCGTAGCGCACAGGCCATCAATGTCCAGGGCATCTCCGATTCCGCAACCCGTGCAGATATAAACGCCATATTTTTTATCCATGGTTAACCTCCTACCTCCTTACCAGAGTTTGAATGGCTTTAAGGGCCATGCCCGTCGCATTCTGATTGGATGACACCACGTCCGCAGGCTTATTGGCGCATCCAGCAGCAAACATTCCGCCTTTGACAAAATCGTTCACGATAAAGCCGTCTTCATTATAGGTCAGATCGGCTGGATGTTTGGCAAGGGCCGTTGTCGGCTGCATACCGGTTGCCAGGACGACCAGATCCACGGTCTGGTGAATTTTCTCGCCGGTTACGGCGTTTTCAGCCACGACCGTAACGTTTCGGGAACTGGGGTCTTCGCTGACTTCGGCGACTTTTCCCTTGATAAAGAAAACGTTTTTATCCGCCTTGATATTCTCGTAGAATTTTTCGTAGCGGTAACCCGGGGTCCGAAGATCGATATAGAAAATATAAATCTTGGCATCCGGATACTGTTCGCGAATGTAGGTGGCGTGTTTGAGGGAGGCCATGCAGCAGATATAGGAGCAGTACGGCAGATGATTTTCATCGCGGGAACCGGCGCACTGGACAAAGGCAATGCTTTCCGGCGCTTTCTGGTCCGAGGGCCGGGTGATCTTGCCGCAGGTGGGGCCATTGGTGGAGGCCAGTCTTTCCAGCATCATGTTGGTGATGATATTGGGATAGCGGCCAAAGCCGAGATTATCAATCTTGCTGGCGTCATAAGGCGCCCAGCCGGTTGCCCACACCACGGCGCCGACTTTCAGATTGATGGTTTTAGCGGCCATCTCCAGGTCGATTGCATCATACTTGCAGGCTTCCTTGCACCGCTTGGCGTCTTCCGTACCGATGATCTGCGGGGCAAGAACAAAACGGGCCGGCATGGACAGATCATTGGGAAGATAGGCTCCCTTGATTTTATTCATGCCGAAATTGAAATCAGACGTTACTTCGGCCTGACAAGCCGTGGCGCATTCGCCGCAGCAGGTGCAGTTTTCATTGACATACCGGGGGTTGATGCGGATGCTAGCTTCGTAATTTCCGGGAGTACCACTGATTCTCTCAACTTCGGCCAGTGTCAGCACTTTGATTTTGGGATTGTCCTTGATTCTTCGAAAATTAATCTCGAGGCCGCAGGACGGAGGACATAGCTTGGGGAAATACTGATTTAACTGCGCTACTCTTCCGCCCAGGTAAGGATTTTTTTCGACCAGGAACACCTCGTATCCCACTTCGGCAGCTTCGATGGCAGTGGTCAGTCCGCTGATCCCGCCACCAACTACCAAAATGCTTCCACTAGCAGGGGCTGCTTTGTCTGCTGTCATGCTATCCCTCCGTGCATTATAAGGTTTAGGTTTGTTTTCTGTTGCCAGTTTTAAGTGTTAGGTTTTAGGTTTTAGGCGTTGAAGTCCGAGTCAGGCTTAAAACTTAAAACTTAAAACTTAAAGCATTGTTTAAAAAAAACCTCCAGGCATCCGAAGATACCTGGAGGTGTAATTATCCTGCTAAACTACGTCAATGGGTGTTTCCATCATTAGGCAATCAGTTTGATGTAGTCTTTTTTGAAGACATCCCATTTGCCCGCTGCCGGATCATACTTGGAGTTGACAAAGCAGAACCAGTTGGCATCATCCTGTCCGGGATAATCGGCCTGATAGTAGAACCCGGGATAACGGGTTTCTTTCCGGAACTGGATGTGACGAAGGTGAGCTTCGACCGTCCAGATGCGGTGATTGATTTCCCATGCTCTCATCAGTTCATGAAGGTCGCCGGCACCCAGTTTCTCGCAGTCTTCGCGCATGGTGGCCAGAAGCTCCATGACGATTTCCAGGCTTTTGGAACTGGTCTGATAATAGGTAGCCGTTCCTGCGCCGTATTCATGGGTGGCCTTCATCAGGCGAAGGGCCATGCCGGAGGGTTTTACATAGTTGGGGTTAATATCAACCGCGGTGGTGTATGCACAGTTGTCCAGATAGGTTCTGACCGGTTTGTAAATCATGTCAACCAGTTCTTTGGCGGACTGTTTGATGGCGGGTTTGAAGTCTGCATTGTCGCGGACGAATTTCACCATCTGTTTGGCAACCATACGGCCTTCGGCATGTGAACCGGAGGAGAATTTGTGGCCTGAGCAGCCAACGCCGTCACCTGAGGTAAAGAGACCGACGACAGTGGTCATGCGGTTATAAACTTTGCCTTTGTGGCCCCATTTGTAAGCAGCCGGGACCCAGTCTTCATCCGGACCGGAAACCCACATGCCGCAGCAGCCGGAGTGTGAACCCAGCAGATACGGTTCGGTCGGCATAACTTCGGAGTTTTTCTTTTCAGGTTCGGTGTTGGTGGCACACCACAGGTTGGCCTGTCCGCAGGTCATATCCAGGAAGTCTTCCCATGCTTCGGACTCAAGGTGTTTGAGTTCTTTCTTGTCCATGGTTTTTCCCAGAGTTGCCAGAGCCGTAACCGTATCCATGATGATCGGGCCGCGGCCTGCCTTCATTTCAAACAGCATCAGGTGGTTACGCAGGCAGGTCGGGGTAACGGCGGCCGTGCCGTACGGAGCGTATTTTTCCAGTTCTGCCTTGGCGGCGTCGCTGGCAGCAAAATTTTCACCCAGACCGTTGAGGGTCTTGGCTTTGAACAGCAGGAACCATGCGCCAACCGGGCCGTAACCGTCTTTAAAACGAGCCGGGGTGAAACGGTTTTCCATCATGGAAAGTTCAGCGCCGACTTTCATGGCCATGGTATAGGTGGAACCAGCGTTCCATACCGGATACCATGCGCGGCCTTTGCCTTCACCGACGGAACGGGGCTGATAAATGTTGACAGCGCCGCCGCAGGCAACCATGATGGTTTTGGCTTTGATGATATAAACGATGTTTTCACGAACCGAGAAACCCACTGCGCCGGCAACCTGATTGGCGTTGTTGGCATCCAGCAGAAGCTCGACGATGAAGCAGCGTTCAATGATATTGTCCATGCCCAGAGCCGTCTTGGCAGCTTCAGCAACGATTTTCTTATAAGATTCGCCGTAGATCATGATCTGCCATTTACCGGTGCGTACTGGGGTTGCCCCACCTTTCAGGGAGCCCATTTCAAGGCCTTTTTTACCGTCCAGGGTTTTTCCGCCGGCATCTTTTTTCCAGATCGGAAGGCCCCATTCTTCAAACAGGTGAACAGAGTCATCCACGTGACGGCCAAGGTCAAAAATAAGGTCTTCACGAACCAGACCCATCAAGTCGTTACGAACCATCCGGACATAGTCTTCCGGGCTGTTGGTGCCGACATAGGTGTTGATGGCGGAAAGGCCCTGTGCCACGGCGCCGCTTCTGTCCATGGCGGCTTTGTCGCAAAGCAGGATTTTGGTATCGTCGGATGCCCATTTTTTGACTTCAAATGCCGTACCGCAGGCAGCCATGCCGCCGCCGACAATCAGAATATCAACTTCGCGTTCTACAACTTTTGGATCTCTTTCGGCCTTGGTTTCACCCAAAATTTTGTTCGGTAATGCCATGTTATATCCTCCTCAAAATTATATTTGATTCAAAGAGATGATCGAATAAATAATCCGATGCTGATGGGTTAGACCAATGTCGGTTTAATCATTTTGTAGCCGTCTGCCTCTTCTGTTGAAAGCAGCTGGCTGTCCAGGTCTTTACCTTTCAATGACAGATAACCATTGGCCTGGCCTTCCGCAGTGGTGCGGATGGGGAACTTGAAGCGTTTGATGAGTCCGTTTCTGAACTTGCAGGTCCAGACAACATCTTCGGTGCTCATCAGCGGCATGATGCTGCTTCCCAGCGGTACGAAATCTGAATAGCCACGGACTTCAATGGCCTGGGTGGGGCAAATCTTTACGCAAGAAAAACATTCCCAGCACTGATCCGGCTCCTGATTGTACGCTTTCATGGCGTTGGTATCAAGGACCATCAGGTCATTGGGGCAAATGTACATACATGCGGTTTTGTCTCCGCCTTTGCAACCATCACATTTTTCTGCAATTACAAAACTTGGCATTTAAGATACCTCCTGTTGTTGGCTTTTCATTAGTTCAAGTTAATACGCGAATGCAAATTCCGGTAGCATAAGATTAGGTCTGTTCAGCACCTCCCTTCATTTCTCCGCGGCCGCTGCTGAAGGCCGCTGTCAATTAGCAGCGAATGGGTTAAAAGTGCTCAATTAAAGGAAACACATAAAATCGACCTGATATAACCATCTGGAATTTATCTCAAATGGCACGATAATTACTTTAAATTACAACACAATAATATATATAAGGTTACATGAATATCACCCGCTGTTTTTCTTGTCAAGCACTTTTGGAAATTGTTGGCCGATCAAATCCAGTCAATCTCCGTGGTATGTTTTCAAGACAATTCTTCGATGTTTTGACCACTGGATCTGGCAATTCTACAATATCCCTTCTTTTAATAGGCAGAAAATTCAAATGAATGCAGTCATTACCCGACATGGCATGAACACGGTAAATATCTTGCAAAAAGGAGGATAACTTCTTAATATAGGAAATCATCGGATAGAGCAAAAACACATGTCATACGCGATAACGATCATTTACAA
>JAPLJE010000236.1 GCA_026388755.1 Deltaproteobacteria bacterium
ATAAATAACTTCCCTTACAGTATCAAACAGTTGCATGAAATGACCGTAGCCCGTCAGACGGATTGTCAGCAAATCAAGGCGTTGGAACTGGATACTGTCAAGCGGTTGAATGGATTCTTTAAACTGCTTAACATTTAACGTTTCTACCATATGCTCAATGCCAGGGAAGAAGTCCATGAATAGATTGGTTGTTAAAAAAGGGTATAAATAAAAGGCGAGATGGCCGAGGTCTGAGCAAAGATGATAAGAACGCTCAGCATCAACAGGATGATGAGAATCGGCGCCAGCCAGAAGCGCTTGCGTATTTTCAAAAAACTCCAGAGTTCTTTGATGGTCGAGGTCTTGGACATTTTCTGCTCCTATTTTAGAACTGCTGCAGGTAACGTTGCTTCTCCCACTCAACCGCAGGACGGCGACGCCAGTAACTTTTCGCCGTCCGGTCAGCCTTTCGACCCAGATGATCCCTGCCCATCACCTTGAGGGCCACCGCAACCGGCGTGAACACGGCAAAGAACACGGTCGCCAGGACGACCGTTGTCACAATGACACCGATCACATGGGCAACCTTCATCCATCCCCTGTACCCGGGCCTGAGCGCCTGCCAGTTGAGCGCGGTGACGCTTGTAAAAATAACGCTGCATAGCAAAAAAACGCCCTGCACCGGCTGTACCCCGTGCTTCAGAAACCCGGCGATTCCAAAGATCGCTGCAATGACACCGAACCCGTAACCGAAAACCAATAGATTCTTTTTTTCCTTGTCCATATCAATCCAAATCCTGCGAGATCTGTTCCTTCTTGTATTTATCCCGGTTCGGCTGTTTCTCTTTATCAAGCACAAAATTCCCCAGGACCAGATAGTCCATGTTCGTGCACATGAAACAGCGGTAGGCATCCTCGAGTGTGCAGACGATCGGCTCGCCGCGGATGTTGAACGACGTGTTGATGATGACCGGGCATCCGGTCTTGCGGTAGAATGCGTCAATGGTCTTGTAGTAAAAACTGTTGCGCACAGGGTCGACTGTCTGGACGCGGGCCGAGTAGTCCACGTGTGTGATCGCCGGCACCGTCGAGCGTCTGACCTTGAGCTGCGCGATTCCCTTGAGGCCCGTCCGGCGCGAGGCCGGATCGATCTGCTTCTCCTGCACCGGCCCGACCATGAGCATGTACGGGCTCTCGTAAGGCAGATCCACGAAATCGCGGCTCTTGTCCGCCAGCATGCTCGGCGCGAAAGGGCGGAACGATTCGCGGAACTTGATGCGCACGTTCATCTCCTCCTGCAACACTGTCGAACGCGCATCACCGATGATGCTGCGAGCCCCGAGCGCGCGCGGGCCGAACTCCATCCGTCCCTGGACGTAGCCGATGACTTTTTCGGAAGCGATCAGGTCCGCAACCCAGGCATGGATATCGTCACCCTCCAGTCGTTCATACGGCACGGCCCTTTCCTTGAGGAAATCCTCAATCTCTTCGCCCGAATACCCGGGCCCCAGGTAGGAGCCCCGCTGCAGGTCATGCTGACCATCGACGTTTCGCGGGTTGTCCAAATATTGATACCAGACAAAAAGCGCCGCGCCCAGCGCCCCACCCGCATCACCGGCCGCCGGCTGAATCCAGATCCGCTCAAAGATCCCTTCCCGGGCGATCTTGCCGTTCCCGACGCAGTTGAGCGCAACACCGCCGGCAAGGCACAGTCGGGTCTTGCCCGTGACCTTACGCACGTGGCGGGCGGTCTTGAGCATGATCTCTTCCGTGACCTCCTGGATCGACCTGGCCATATCCATGTCGAACTGGGACAGCCCGGTCTCGGGCTTGCGCGGGCCGCGCCCGAACAGGCGGTGGAACTTTCCGCTCGTCATCGTAAGCCCGACACAGTAATTGAAATAGGACATGTCCAGCCAGAACGAGCCGTCATCCTTGATATCGACGAGCTTTTCGCGGATAAGATCCGCGTATTTCGGCTCGCCGTAAGGCGCCAGTCCCATCAGCTTGTACTCGCCGGAATTCACGCGAAACCCGCAGTAATACGTGAATGCGGAATACAGCAGCCCCAGCGAATGCGGGAAGTGGATCTCGGATTGCAGCCTTAACCGGTTGCCTTCGCCGACCCCAAAACTCGTCGTGGTCCACTCGCCGACACCGTCCATGGTCAGGAACGCAGCATCCGAAAATGGCGACGGGAAGAACGCGGATGCGGCATGCGACTCGTGATGTTCCGTGAAAATGATCTCGCCGTCCCAGCTGAGCGCCTCCATCAGCGTATCCTTGAGGAAGACCTTCTCCTTGAGCCAGACCGGCATGGATTTCAAAAATGACAACAGTCCGAAGGGCGCGTAACTGAGGTAGGTCAGGAGCAGACGTTCGAGCTTGAGGAAAGGCTTGTCGTAAAACGCGACATGCGTCACGTCCTGGATCGTGATGCCGGCTTCCTTAAGGCAGTACGCCACCGCGTGCTTCGGGAACCCGGCGTCGTGCTTCTTGCGCGTGAACCGCTCCTCCTGGGCCGCCGCAATGATGACGCCGTCTTTGACCAGCGCGGCGGCGCTGTCATGGTAGTACGCGGAAATCCCGAGAATGCAGGTCGGTGTCTTGTGTTTATCAGCCATTTGTGTTCTCCTGGCGCTTCCCCGGGCCCGGAAGGATCCGCGCAAGCTGTTCAGACAGGACATCCTGCCGAGCCAGCGATATAAGAGTCCGGATAAACTCCGCTCATACGGCTTAAGCCCTGGGAAACGGTTTGTGACGATTTCCACGGGAGCTTTCTGATATCAGATGCTG
>JAPLJE010000362.1 GCA_026388755.1 Deltaproteobacteria bacterium
AAGATACTGGAGCGAAATCCGGCCAGCAGGATCGACCTACCCAAAAGCGGCCTGAAACTTCCGGATGTGCTCTCGGTTCAGGAGATCGATCGCATTCTAAACATGCCGGATACGCATAAACCCACGGGCATTCGCAATGCTGCCATGATCGAGCTGATGTACGCCGCGGGGCTTCGGGTGTCCGAATTGGTGACCGTGAAACTTCAGGATGTCAATCTGGACGGATGCTGCGTTCGCGTTTTTGGAAAAGGTGCCAAGGAACGCATGGTGCCGTTTGGACAACCGGCCCGGCAGAAAATCGCTTTTTATGTGACAACGGCCAGGCCGCTACTCCTTCGCCCGCATACCAGCCCGTTCCTGTTTGTCGCAAGGGCCGGCAAGCCCATGACCCGGCAGGGTTTCTGGAAGATTCTCAAGCAGTATGTGCAGGCTGCGGGAATCCCCAAATCCATCACGCCTCACAGCCTGCGCCATTCCTTTGCCAGCCACCTTCTGGAAGGTGGCGCGGATCTGCGATCGGTTCAAATCATGCTGGGGCACGTGGATATTTCAACCACCCAGATTTATACTCATGTGGCACGGGAACATCTTAAACGCATGCACGAAAAATATCATCCCAGGGGGTGA
The DNA here is from genome assembly GCA_026388755.1 of Deltaproteobacteria bacterium. Lineage (GTDB taxonomy): Bacteria > Desulfobacterota > Desulfobacteria > Desulfobacterales > Desulfatirhabdiaceae > RAAP-1. The sequence goes on from JAPLJE010000362.1 coordinate 628, forward strand.
CTGCCATGAACGGGCTGCTGTTTATCGACGATGAGGAAGGGATGCGGCGGTCGGTCGTCCGCGCGTTGCAGCGGGAATCCTACCCGATTTTTACCGCTGAAAACGGGGAATCCGGCATACAATTTGTCCAAGATCATATTTCAAGTATCGGCACCGTAATTTCCGATTTTAAAATGACAGGTATGAACGGACTGGAGACCCTGATCACCATCGGAAAACTGAATCCGGACATAACCCGCATCATTCTGACCGGCTATGCCACCGTGGAAACTGCCATTCAGGCTACAAACGAAGGCATCGACGGATTTCTGACCAAGCCCTTCGACAACCGCGAACTGCGGGCAAAAATCCATGAAATCACCATTCGAAAATGTCTGAGACAATTTGTATCGGATCCGGTTTACCGGGAAATCACCGATTCTGCGGAGGCACTCAGACCCCGCTTTCACGAGGTCACCATTTTATTTTCGGATATTCGAAATTTCACGAAAATGTCCTGCGAGGCAGAAGCCCCTGACATCGCAGCGTTTCTGAATCATCATTATTTCACACCCATGGCGGAGATCATTCATCAGCATAACGGAACCATGGATAAACACATCGGCGACAGCATTATGGCGGTTTTCGGGGCCCCGGTCCTGCATGATGACGACGCGGTCCAGGCCATAAAGGCGGCCGTCGACATGCAGAAAAAAGCTGTCGAGATTAACATGGCGCTCGATACCGGATGCGGTTTCCGGCTGAATATCGGCATCGGTATTTCCACGGGAAAAGTGTTTTCGGGAATTCTGGGGTCGAGTCGCAAAAGGGAATTCACTTCCATCGGAATGGCTGTCAACATGGCGTCAAGACTGCAGCGCCTGGCAAAGGCCGGAGAAATCCTGATCTGCAGCGGCACCCGGGACAAGGTGTTTTCGGATTTTCAGTCTGAAGCCCTTCCCCCGGTGACCGTAAAGGGAATCGAAGGACCGATAACCGTCTATAAAGTCAATCAGCCGTGATTCGCTGCCCATGAACATCTATGGAGCCGTCTTATTTTGTTTTGACGACATTATCGACCTGAAACCCGCCGCCGGAAGTTGCCACGGCCTCGGCGCTGTCTGAAGAAACAGTCGTGATTCTTATTTCGCCGATCTTTTTCCCAGGGAGCAGGAACGTTTGTCCTTCAGAGCCCTGAATCCTTTGGCCTGGTTCGTAAACCTTCAGCACACGCCCGGCGGACAGACCCGATCGACTGCCGGATGAAAGGGTCAGGGTTTCTTCGGATACCTTGACGACATATCCTTTCCAGGGCTTTCGAATGAGGACATCGCATACGGAATCTGCCATCTCCTGAATAATTTCGAAAACCGCCTTTTCAACTGCTGGAACCGAACTGACGTTCCCCTTTTGAATACTCTCAGCCGTTTCGTCGTTCAGTTTCAATTCGCGGGTAAAGGTTTCATCCAGATATTTGGCTCCGGTTTCCGTATCGTAGACTTCAGTGGTGGCACTGACCCACGCAAACGAAAGTTTTTTTCGAAGCCACAGAATTCCCGAGTCCTGTTGCCGAACTGCGATGGCGGAAAAGCGGCTGCTTTCAACGGCCGATATGCCAAGCTGTTTTCCGATTTTGATCAGGGCCAGACTTTCTGCTGGGCCGACGGATTTCTGAAAAAGCAGGTTCATCGCCTGTGAAGCCTCCGAATTCTCAGACCCGGAGAGAAAAAGATCGGGACAGGACTGGGGAAGGGCTTCAAGATAGCGGCTGTCAATCACCGCGCCCATATCCTGCTGGGCCGCCGAAACCTGGTTGTTCAGCCCGACCCTGAAAACCGTTTTCTTCAGGTCATCGTCCGGAGCCCTGAAGTCCCGAACCATCTTCCCTGTTGATTTTTTCAAATTCGAATAGGTGCCGCATCCACATAACAAAGCCGCTGCCAGCAGCAGGATCAGTACCGGAATTTTTCTGGATTGAAGGCTCATGTTGTCCTCTCATAAACTGCGGTGACACAGGTGGTGATGCCGCCTCTGGCCGTAAAATCCCCGGAAACTTCCATGCGTTTGGGTTCCAGAACCTGCACCAGGTCATCCAGTATCCGGTTGACGATGTGTTCATAAAAAATACCGACATTGCGGTACTGCAGTAGATAGTATTTCAGCGATTTCAGCTCGATGATCCGGACGTCCGGACGGTATCGGATGGTAATGCAGCCAACATCCGGAAGGCCGGTCATGGGGCAGAGCGACGTATATTCGGGTTGAGATATGGTAATATCGATATCCCTTCGATCCCGGTACTGATAGTTGATGGGATCCAGGATATCTGCCTGGATGCGGTCAGGGGATTCCCCCCGACAGGGGGAAAAAGATGCCGGTTTTGTTGATGGCGTTTTTTCAGAAAACTTGGACATGATGATTCTCCGTAAAAAGATTTTGGCTTTCACCCAGTCGCTTCAGCGCAGTTTCTCGATTTCTGTCAGCAGGCGATTGATGACCTCCCCTGCCTTTCCCATGATTAGCAGATCGCTGACATCCCGGGTCAGGGGCGTTCTTTCCGAATTGATTTCGATAATCCTTGCCCCGGAACGCTTGGCAATAACGGGCATAAACGCTGCAGGCTGAACCAGAGCGGAAGTTCCGACAACCAGCATGACATCACAGCTTGAAGCTGCCTGCCGGGATCGGTTAAGATGATCGGGAGAAATCATCTCTCCGAAAAAAACGCATTCCGGCCTGAAAATGCCGCCACATTCACATCGCGGCGGCATCTGTGCCAGGTCAATGTGGCGAGTTTCCAGGCGATGATCGCACTGCATGCACCGCTGCCAGGCGAAATTTCCGTGAAACTCAATAACGTCCGTGTTTCCGGCCATCTGGTGCAGTCCATCGACATTCTGGGTAATGATGGTTTTTAAGATGCCCAGGGTTTCCAGCCGGGCAAGTCCCTGATGGGCACTGTTGGGCCTGGCCTTGTCCACCACGTTCTTCATTTCCAGAATCAAGACCTGCCAGATCTTCGCCGGGTCCTTCATGAACGCATCAATGTGGGCATATTCCATGGGATCTATTTTTTCCCACAGCCCGCCTTTTCCCCGAAAAGGCGGAATGCCGCTTTCCACCGAAATACCGGCGCCGGTAAGTGCAACAACCCGGCTGGCGGCGGCCAGATCGCGCGCTACGCTTGTGATCAGGGAGTCCATGTTCTGTATGAGTTTCTGTTTAAATGTAAATCCTTTTGAACGGCGAAGGAACGCGAATATAAAAATACCATCATTCCAGACGAATCAGCTTTACACGAGTTCAGCAATCTATACGCATTCCCTTATTCAAAATCAATACTTAAGTGGCCCTGCTTTCCGCGGACTTTCATGACGGGTTCTCGTTGACAGTGTGGTAGCCGGGTGATATAAAATTACAAATATGATGCGAATTAATTGTAAAAGGCAGGGATAACGAAACAGCAATGGCAGAAATCATCTCTCTGAACGCCAAACTTCAGCTATCTCAGGATAAACGGGATGCGCTCATTCGGAAACGAAAGATTCTGGCGGTTCAAAAAGTTTTTCAGTGCACCCGCTGTGCTCAGAAGTGCGAAAAATGTGGCGTGCACACCGAGCTAAGCCCCGAAACGCGCAATGATCACGACCATTCCATCGGATGTCCCTACCGGTTCTGCGAGAGTTGCCAGGATGAATACCGGGATTTTGTCAATCGACTGAAAGGCGGAGGGGATCCGGCCTGCTACTGGCATAACGATGCCTGGTTCGAAAGCTGGAGAAGGTGGATCGATTACCAGGCGGCAACGGATCGATATCTGAAAACTCCCGAATTTTTTCAGCTCATTCAGGAGTTAAAGCAGAACCGTCTTGACGAATAGGAGGCATATATGTTTGGTTTGGGAATGTCGGAACTTCTTGTAATCCTGGTTATCATACTGATTATATTCGGCGCTGGAAAGCTTCCGGAAATCGGCGGCGGTATCGGCAAGGCCATTAAGAATTTCAAGGAAGCAACTAAGGATTCGAATCCAAAAGAACCGGACAAGATTGAAGATGATAAAAAACCCGGGGCATAGTGTTTATCGAGCCATTCTGTAACACAAAAGGCGGCAGCTGGATTCGTTCCGGGCCGCCTTTTTTCAGGACGATTCGCGGTCCATCTGATCCCGGATGCTTTTGATCTGTTTGGCAATTTCACGGGACTTTAGCCGCATTCCATTCAGGGTCTGGGATACCTGGTCCTTGTCGGTTTGGTGAGCATCTGCCCACTGTGTGATTCGGGAAATATCCGTGGAATAGGCCTCAAATCGCTCCATCAGGCATTCCAACAGAGACTGAAAAGCCGCATCCGCGAGTTTTAAAATATACTGGAATTTCAGATTTTCCCGATAGTCCTTGAAATGCGAGACAATGGAGCGTTCGGTTTCCCGTTTCATGCGATCCACCCCGTCTTTCAGGGCATGACTTTCATCCTCCTGCCTGTTTTGAATCGATTTCTTCAATAGCCGCTTCATCAGCGTGACCAGCGTATAGCACCCCAGCTTCACAACTGCTTCGGTTTTGATTCGAGCAGAATATCGCAGCGAGACGCCGGCAGACGGCAGTCGAAGCTCGAATTGGGATTTGACGGCCTCCAGTTCAGGAATGTGGATGGGATCCATTCTGTCCTGAACCGGCGTAACTCCCAGGCTGCTCATGGAGGCGCGGTAGTCTGAAAGAGCATCCTGCAGCAGGCCGTCGTATGGTGCGGCGATCGTCAGCAGATATGCCGCGATCTTTGCCTCTTCTTCCCGGACAAAACGAAACACCTCCGGCATCGTGGATTCCGTTAAAAACGTATCCAGGCTGTGCTTGAATTCCTGAAACACCAGGAAAAGGGCCTGGGTGAAACCCAATTTCGGAGTTTTCTCCTGAAAAGGATCGGTAACTGCCGTATATTGACGGATGAACCGAAGAATGCCGGAGAGAACCTCCCCGTAGCGTATGTCAAAAAACCGGTCCACATCCGTTTTAAGATCCTGCCTGATTTTTTGCAGCGCCCCGTCCAGGGTGCTTTTCATCATGGTTTTCAACTGAAGAATTCTGGCTTCATGGCGCTTTATCTTTTCCAGCATTTCGACTGCACTGACAGAATCCCGGTTCAGCATATCCAGATTGATATCGATCCAGTGATCCATGCCGGCCGAAATTACAGTGAGGCGCTCCACCGGGTTTCGAAGCAGCAGCGCATAGCGTTCGTGAAGAAGCATTCCGTCAAAATCAGTCATGAACCGCTGGGTTTCCCTGTCGGAAAACGCAGTAAACGCCTGTTCTTCCTGCCACTGGAGAAGCCGCAAGTGGTCTTTTTCGCTCAGACTGGACTCGGTATTCTCAAAAAGATTGTACAGGGAAGACAGGGTATAGATGCTGGGGGATGGTTTTATCAGCGAAATTTCTTCCCGAATGCGTTCAATGAGAAGCGAAAGGCCGTCAACGGAGTCATGCTCGCTGAAATCGCAGTTAACAACAAAAAGGATATGTTCCGCCAGTCCCATTTTCTGGATCATAGACAAGAACCGAATATCCGCCCGCCGAAGACCGGTTCGGCTGCTGATTACGTAAATGATCAGGTGGGTCAGGATCAGATAATCCTGAATCATGGCCAGGTGAAGGGGATTGGGGGAGTCGCTGCCCTGACAGTCGGCCACTTCCAGGTTGCTGTCCAGAAAATCGACGTTGATTTCAATCTCGATATCCTTTAAATAAACCGCCAGGGAATCGTTGCCGACAAAATCGCGGTGAAGCGGAAAATCTTCGTCTTCATAATGCCGGACCACGGTCTCGGTCGAAATGATGTCCTTGACGCTTTCAAAGCCTTTGAGATAGGAAGCCATCAACACGCTGCTCTCGTTTCGAGTGCCGTTGCTGATCAGTTGGTCCGGGCCCAGAGTCGCCAATGCCGTCTGAAGCGCCGATCGGCTTGCGGCTTGCCGGAAATCAAAGGATGTGGCTTCGGAAACGGCCGGTATCGACGGCAGCAGCACCATGGCATGTTCCAGGTCCGAGTGAATTTCTTCCCAGGACTTGAAATAAAGCGTTGCCTTCAGTCCCTGGCCTTTGCGAACCCGCGTGACAATGGAAGTGACAACGCCGGCACCCCGCTTGAGATAATCCCCTTTCAGAAAAGCATTGATGAATGTGCTTTTACCGGATTTGATGGATCCGACCACCGCCACACGTACCCTGTCCTCCGAAATCGATTGGGAGATATGATG
>JAPLJE010000538.1 GCA_026388755.1 Deltaproteobacteria bacterium
GGTTAATCCCGGAAATCACCATGTCTGGCATGGTTTTAAGAATTTCCAGAACGCTAAGCTTGATGCAGTCCGCAGGGGTTCCGTTAACCGCGTATCCCTTGCCTTCGCCATTGACACGAATGCGTGTGGCGCGAAGCGGTTCATGGAGGGTGATTCCATGTCCCACGGCGCTGCGTTCCCTGTCCGGTGCTACCACGGTTACCGTGTGAGCGAAAGAGAACTGGCGATGCAGCGCCCAAAGACCCGGAGCGTAAATGCCATCATCATTGGTTAACAAGATATTCATAAACCTGTTAATATACCAAATCCACAAATTTTTAAAGCAGGTATTTTCTGAACAAGATCTTGACATTTTGGTTCAACTTCGATTTTATAAGAACCATGCATATCCTTAATCTCTCATCGGTATTCTATCGGGCCATTCCGTGCGTTTGAGCCGGTTTGTCTTCTATATGGCAATTCTCTGCAGCCTTCTGCATGCAGTTTCTGCCCATGCATTTCCGAACTTTTCGGCAAACCAGGATTCTCCGGACACGCCTTGGCATATCATGGCAGACGAGATTTCCCACGATCAACAAACTGACCATTATATCGCCAGCGGCCATGTAACGATTAGCAAAGAAACCCGGCAATTGTCCGCGGATTTTGTCCGTTTTGATCACAGAGCCATGATGGCCTATGCCAGAGGCCATGTCATGATGACGGCCGGCGATGATGTATTAACAGGCTCCAGTCTCGAAATGAATTTGGCTTCTGAGATCGGAACATTATACGAAGGCACGATTTTTATCAAAGAAAATCATTTTTATATCCGGGGGGACAAACTTCAAAAAGTTGGAAAAAAGACGTATGCCGCCGATACCGCCAGCGTGTCTTCCTGCGATGGTGAAAAGCCGGACTGGAAAATTACGGGAAAAAACATGTCGGTTACCATCGAAGGATATGGCACGGTTCATCACGCTGCCTTGTGGGCTAAACAAGTTCCGGTTTTGTATTCTCCCTACTTGATTTTTCCGGCACAAACCGAACGTCAGTCCGGGCTTCTGGTCCCTGAATACGGGTACTCAGAGCGAAACGGTTTTCAATTCAGCCAGCCGTTTTACTGGGCTATCAATGGCCAGTCTGATGCTACGTTTAGCCTAGAGCACATTGCCAATCGCGGTGAAAAAACCGGTGTTGAATACCGCTATGTGCTGGATGCCGGGTCAAAGGGAATTGTGATGGCGAATTATTTGCACGACCGGCAGGTGGATGATGGAACGGGGGCTTGGGGATACACCGATGACAATGTCTTGCGAACCAATTTGGACCGCTACTGGTTCAGGATGAAAAACAATCAAGAGCTTCCTGCTGGATTTAACGCCAAGCTTGATCTGGATGTCGTCAGCGATCAGGACTATCTTCGCGAATTCCGAAGCATGTATATGGGATATGATGATACCAATATGAATTTGTTTAAATATTTTGGAAGGGGTCTGGATGATTACAATGATCAGGTCCGGACCAACTCACTGATTGTCAATAAATTCTGGTCCGGTTATTCCATGAATGCTGAAGCACGCTGGTACGATAATGTTATTGCCCGCCAGACAGGTGGTCCCGATAATACCCTTCAGAAACTTCCGGACGTCGAATTTTACGGCTCAAAAAAATATCTATATAATACGCCGTTTTTTTTTGGTTTTGATACGGAAATTGCCAATTTTTACAGAAATGACGGGGTACGCGGCCAGCGGATCGATGCCTACCCCAGATTGTATTATCCCTGGCGGTATCAACAGTATTTCACCATCGAGCCATCCATAGGCATTCGGGAAACTGCCTGGTATTCTGAAAACAATGAGACCAGCGCAAGTGGCCCCAGCACGACACAAAATCGAAATACATA
>JAPLJE010000674.1 GCA_026388755.1 Deltaproteobacteria bacterium
GACCGACGAAAATCTTGTCCTGGAAGACCAGCGGAATTTCATTGCCACCAGCCTCGATGTAGTTTGGCAACCCATTATATTTGATGAGGTCGGCTTCAAATCCGTCACGGACAAGCAATGCGGTGGCAAGTCCGGCATACGCATTCAGCCGGGTGGTGCCGTGCGCGTGGTCGTGATACCACATGAACCGGGCGCTCTGGTTCAACGGATAGTAGTACTCGGTGGAACCTGGCAGATGAACAGGATTCAGTGTCTTGTTGTTCAGGAAGCTTGTCCCGTGGTTATCGATAGGTCCGAAGTAGTCGAATGGGCCACCGTCGCTGATCCATGGGACGAGGCCGCCGTGCAGGTGGACGGCTGTCCGGTTAACTCCTTGATCCGAACCCATCACGGTTGTGTCAACCGGGAGGATGTGCTTGATTGAGAAGATTCTATTATAGAAAGTAATCTGGATCGGCACGTTCTTGTCAGTAGGATCATTTGGATTACGGCCCTTACCGATGATGATCCCGCCAAGGTGGGTCGGCGTGGTGTTCCCGCCTAATCCAATAAATGGGTTGTATCCCCAAAGAGTCGTCGGACTTAAACCGATGCCTTCGGGTGTAATTTGATCCTGAAATTCGTATATTCCGATTTGGTAATGGGTCACTCCCGTCACGGGTGCAGGCGTGGAATCCGGTAGTGCGACCGGAATCCCACCGGGGCCGACACCCCGAAATGCGGTCTGAAAGAGGGGAATCTGCGGGCTCTGATTAAAGGCGTACGCTCCACCCAAAATTCCTTTGCAGGGGATCGATAACAATGCAACACCCATTCCCACCACAATCACATGTTTAAAAAACTGTCGCTTTGTAAATCTCATTGTGTAAACTCCTCTTCAAATTTTTCGTCATCCGAACAGGCTTTTTTTGTCGACGTACTTCCAAAAATAACCATACTTGCATCAACGCCATTCCGGTTGTCGCACCATTTTGAAAAACCTTCTTCAGTTTATTATATCGCCTGAAAATTTTTAGCAATCATATATTATGTCAAAAGCATTTATCATGCCATACCCGAAATCAAGAAGAATTATCACAAATGTGTTTAATATCACAAGTTTGAGTATCAAGGAAAAAAAGCGGGGGCCACTTCGAGGATGTTTTGGATCTGTCCATAATCACAAATTGACAGTTCATTAAATTAATAGCGTCATGTTATCAGATAGTTATTATGAAGTATTCCATTCTGGGATAGTCATTTTTGGCATATAGTCTCAGGACTACCCAAAAACATTTTCTCAGGGCCGAAACATCACTGTCCTGGCCCTGAGTCTTCATACAGATAAAATAATCGTACTGAGTGAATCAAGGCGAACTAGTTCTTTCCGCCGGCAAGCACGTTTTCATGACAAAGACCGCATCCGATCTGCGTGCCTTTAGAAATGGAAACGTTGCGGCCCTCCGCTGAAAACGCCCGGTTCACGGCAGCCTTTGAAATCACCGTCCCGGTTCCGGTTGTTCCATGACAGGTTCCGCAAGCCTGCTTAGATGCAAAACTGTGATGCCCATTGATCCATGACTGGCTGTTTACATTATGCATGCCATGAGGTCCGCCGTTTGTGGTCAGGGGCAATCCAGTTCCATGGCAGGCCGTGCATTCGGTGATCTTGCCGTCATGGCCCTGAATCGACGTTGCGGCCAGATTATCATTGGCCTGTGACGTTGGCCATTCAGCATGCGTGCTGCCGTGGCAGGATTCACATGCCACGCCGTTATGTCCCACGCTGTTCCGATACAGTGTGTTGTCCTGCTCGGCAAAGCGCTTGTTGGTGGCAACGATAGGGGTGGCCGTATCCGGGCTGTTGGAATAGGCGGTGCGACCAATGATCTGGGTGCCCAAATGATTGACTGCATCACCCGTATGGCAGGACTGACACATGGGCAGGTCGGCCCAGGGCCGCCGGGTTACCTGGCCCACCGCAGTCATGGTGCCGTGACAGTCCAGGCAGCTCAGGCCTGCTGTCGCCATGGTCCCTCTGACACATTGTGTTATTTCACCCGGATGGCAATAGTAACAGGCGTTTCCGCTGGGCGGCAAGGTGGTAACCCGAGAAGCGTGGTATCCGTGGGTGGCCTCAGACATGGTCTTATTCATCACTTGAGGCCCCACCGGTCCGGTATGCCCCAGATCCAGTACGGGGGAATAATGGCAGGATGCGCATAAAACCGGTCTACTGTTGTTAAGATTCGTGCCATTTCTGTAATCATGAAGAATCAGGATGTTTTCCCGGAACTGAATCGTTGGATCGGTATTCTGGCTCCACTTGACTCCCGAAATACTTGCGGCCGTATTGCCCGTATTGTGACAGACATTACAGGCCATCTCGTTAGATACTGGAACCACCACGGGCAGAGAAGAAAGCACGTTTGAGTTTGCCGGGTCCAGCGCCTGAACATTCATCAGGGGATATGTATTGATATTATGATTATCATCCAATGCCGTGATCGGAATGCCTGATGCCGCAAACCAATTTGTAGTCCCCCCCGTCCAAGAAATGAGCTGGGGTTGATTGACCAAGCCGGGCATTTTTGCTCCCAGCAATCCCTCATCCACCGGAGGGTTTTCGCCGAATAGGGGCAGAACATATTCCCAGAAGTTTGTCTTGCCGATACTTGTCGTGTTGATTGATCCGGTCGCATCTGCCATGCCTTTATAGGTAACATTGACAGTGGGCCCTATGATCTTCGGAGTGGTTCCTTTCTGAACGACCTGTGCATGGAGAACGTTGTAAAGCGGAAGAATGCTGAACACGGAAAAATCCGGGTCGTAACAGTGCATGCCTAGATCGTTAAAGCCGAATACCTGGTAGCTTCCCGTGAGCAGAGAGGGATTTATGACGACTTGTAACGCGTTGGAATATGAGCTCAAACCAGAGCCATCGCGGGACTGGATTGCCACATAATAGGCGGCCCCAACCCAAAGATACCCCGACAAGCTGGTTTGTGTCCCCATATCCGCGGTTCCAATAGAGGCAATGCCCGTATAGGGAATCGGGGCAAAAGACAGGGTATAGCCCGTCGCCCCTTGAACCGGTGTCCAGGAGAGGTCAATCCAGGTTCCAGAAATGACAACGCTTAACACCGGAGGCTGAGGTTGGGATAACGCCGTTCCAGATACCGAAAAGATAAGGGCGCAGGTTATGACAAGTAAGTGCTTGTTCCATTTCATATCATTCTCCTTTGCTATGTGACTGTTTTAACGTCAACTTTTTTAATATATTTCCGGCGCAGATTATCATTAATATCAACCCCCTCTCATTTCTTATAAGAATCGGAATCCATCCATGACGGAATTTGAATGTTTTTTATTGATTTGTATTATGAATATGATTCTGCTTAACAGTAATCATTCTTTTTAATAAAGTCAACTTTTCATAAAAACAACACGCTTTTTAGTATTCAGCCAATTTGCAGAACACACAGCCTTACAGAACTGGATGGGGGGTGCCGCTTTAAATGACTAAATATTCCAGCTTGTTTGAGAACAGACGGTTGACAATACGTCACGCATTCAGTATGTGAGAGTTTCAAGTATTAAGCGCTCAAGCGACACTCGCAGAAAGGTCCCAACGCATGCATCTATACCGGGAAAATTACATCAACGCCCTGCACTCTGAACTGCTGGAGATGGTGGAAAAACACCTCACGCCGGTGGCAGTGCGTTACGGCTACAGTGAGGCTCCACTCGAAGCCACTATCAAATGGCGCCCCCTGGTGCTGGTGCTGGGCAACTACTCCTCGGGCAAGTCAGCCCTGATCAATGAGTTTTTGGGAAGCGACATACAGAAAACCGGCCAGGCGCCCACCGATGATTCATTCACGATCTTGACTTATGACGACAACGCTGATTCCGGCAGCCCCATACATGTCACCGAGGAGCGCGACGGCAATTTTCTCCTCAATGACCCGGCATATCCTTTTGAATCCATGAAAAAACACGGCCAGCGCTTTACATCCCATTTCCGGCTGAAAAAGGTAAACTCGCCTTTTCTGAAGGAACTGGCCATCATCGATACCCCGGGCATGCTGGACAGCGTCACCGAGCGCGACAGGGGCTACAACTATCAGGATGTCATCGGCGATTTCGCCCAGATCGCCGACCTGATTCTGGTGCTTTTTGACCCGCACAAGGCCGGAACCATCCGCGAGGTGCACACCAGCCTGCGCGAGACCCTTCCGGAACGCACCTTTGAAGACCGGGTACTCTTCGTACTTAACCGGATCGACGAATGCGCCTCGCTCAACGACCTGCTGAGGGTCTATGGCACCCTTTGCTGGAATTTGTCGCAGATCACCGGCCGAAAAGACATCCCTATGATCCATTTGACCTATTCTCAGCGAGCGGGCATCGCTTCACGCAACCGGCGCGAACACGATCTAAGCTATCTCCAGTATCTGGAAAACCAGCGGGAAGAGCTGAAAATTGCGGTGATGGAAGCTCCGCGACACCGCCTGGATCATCTGGCCGCCTTTGTGGAAACCCACTCCGAGCGTCTCAGCCAAATGCTGCATGCCCTCATAAATTACCGCCAGAATCGCTCCAGCTACCGTCTGAAAAACCTTACCATCGGTGCGATACTGAGCCTGGCCTTCTCCGGTGCCGCAATCGGAGCGCTGCTCTTATCTGGC
>JAPLJE010000724.1 GCA_026388755.1 Deltaproteobacteria bacterium
CTCAGATGGAATTCTAACTTAACGATTTTTTAAAAGATTCAGCAGTGATCGAGCCAATTGTTTGGGATGATCTGTTTGGATATCAGATTTTCCGAGTCCAACTCAAAATTCAAAACCCGAAACGAGTAAAGGAGGTATCCCATGTATCAAACGTTATTGGTTCCATTGGACGGTTCCCCCAGAGCCGAGGGCATTCTTCCCCATGTTGAAAATATAGCCCTTCAGTTCAAGTCAAAAGTTATTTTTCTTCAGGTTTTGTCCCGTCATGAAGCCACCATTCAGATAGATAACATCAAAGAATATCTCTATGCTTTTAATCGAAAGAAAGAAGATATCAGCGCATATCTGGCCGGCATTCAGGTGGGTTTTCAAAAAAAAGGAATTGAAGCCATTTGCTTCGTCGAAGAGGGGGCTGTGGTGGAAACTATTCTGACAGTTGCCCAGAGGGAAAATGCGGATCTGATAGCCATCGCCAGTCATGGTAGAAGCGGCCTATCCCGAGTATTTTATGGCAGCGTGGCAGCCGGTATCATGCAAAAAATCGATCGGCCCATATTAATTATTCGAACTCGAAACATATAATTCTTCATTTTCAACCAAACAAAAATTCAAGCTCTTATAACCTCAAGAGCCCTTATGATGACGGCTTTTTATGGGCGGAGATTCCGGACAAAATCAGCCACCCATTCCGGTTCAAATCAGACCGGGGATTCCGATCATTATTTGTACAGGTTTCAGCGACAAAAACGATGAGCAGTACGCCAAAGCCATGGGCGTCAAAGGGTTCCTCATGAAGCCAGTTCTGGCCGTTAAGGTCAGAAAAGTGCTGAATGATGCCAAAATTGCCCGACTCAAATATTGTTATCCCGATTGCTGAATTCTCTGATCCCGAAATTGTTAAGGATATCAAGATAAATCGAAACTTGTTTGGAGTATTTATTTGGTGAGTGTTGAAAAACTTCTTCAAATCTGGTTAGCCCTGGAAAAAAGGTTTCTGCCTTCCTATGTATGGGACAGCGATTCACTGACTTTCTGGCGGGAACGGATTCTGTTTGTAATCTGTTTTACCGCTGTCGTCCTGGGCCCAATCGCTCTCATCCCTTCACTCGTGTTGTCATTTCATGAGGGACTGTGGAGCGTTTTTTTATTGGATTCTACTGCATACCTTACAGCTGTGGTCATTCTGCTTTCACGTAATTTGCCTTTAATAACAAGGGCAAGTGTGGCATGTCTTCTTTTATACTCCCTTGGTGTGGGGCTTTTATTCGTTCTTGGACCCATTGGCGCTGGATACATCTGGTTATTCGGTGCATCGATTATTATAAGTACCATCATCGGTCTTAAAGCCGCAATTCTGACGTTTGCGCTTAATGTTTTCGCTTTTTTGTCTGTTGCCATATTCATCCAATTCGGAGCACCGGCTTGGGTACTCCATATAGAAAATGCCCTAGAAAAATGGCTGGTAATGGCTGTTAATTTTCTACTCATCAACTCACTTGCCACAATAACAACGGCCCTGATGTTAAACGGCCTTAAAAACACCCTTCAAAAAGAACAGGAAGCCAGCTTAAGTTTACAGAAAAGCGAAGAGCGTTTCATGTTGGCAATGGATGCCAGCAAAGATGGGATTTACGACTGGAATTTAGTGACGAATGAAATTTATTATTCTCCCGGCTGGAAACGTATGCTCGGGTATGAACAAAATGAAATCAAAAATGAGTTCTCTGAATGGGAGCGTCTCACTGACCCTGAGGATGCAAAAGTATCATGGAAAATGCTTAATCAGGTTATTGAAGGGAAACGCGAGAGATTCGAACAAGAGTTTAAAATGCGTCAGAAGGATGGGCAATGGCTTGATATTCTGTCTAGGTCTAATGTATTTAGGGACGACAAAGGGAACGCTGTAAGAGTTGTTGGTACCCATGTGGACATTACCAACCGCAAAAGGTATGAAAGGAAATTATATGAAAGTGATGAGAAATTTTCGAAGGCATTTCAAACCTCACCATATGCCATCACTTTAACACGTTTGGAAGACGGCAAATTTATTGAGGTTAACAATGCATTCACTTTGTTAACTGGATTCTCCCGGGAAGAAGCATTTGCAAGTTCATCAATCGGACTGAATCTGTGGGTTAATGAAGAGGATAGACAGCAGGTGGTTGACGATCTTCGTGCTGGTAGGGTAGTAGAGAGTCGGGAATACCAATTCCGGACAAAGACAGATAAAGTCATCATTTGTTTGTTTTCGGCCCAGATACTCCAGTTGAGTCAAGGACACTGCATTCTGTCCAGTATAAACGACATCACCATGCGCAAGGAGTTGGAGTCTCAGTTGATCCAAGCCCAAAAGATGGAATCGGTGGGCCGGCTGGCAGGCGGGGTGGCGCACGATTTCAACAACATGCTGGGCATTATCCTCGGCTATGCGGAGTTGGCCCTGGACCAGGTAGAACCGACCGAACCGGTCCATTCCAACC
Source organism: Deltaproteobacteria bacterium (assembly GCA_026388755.1). Classification (GTDB taxonomy): domain Bacteria; phylum Desulfobacterota; class Desulfobacteria; order Desulfobacterales; family Desulfatirhabdiaceae; genus RAAP-1. The sequence goes on from JAPLJE010000724.1 coordinate 2,481, forward strand.
TTCAGGAAATCCGCAAGGCGGCCAATCGCTCCGCCGATCTTACCCGGCAGTTGCTGGCCTTTGCCCGCAAGCAGACCGTTGCCCCCAAGGTGCTCGACCTGAACGAAACCCTGGAAGGGATGTTAAAGATGCTGCGGCGGCTCATCGGAGAGGACATCGATCTGGCCTGGCTGCCGGGCAGGGACCTGTGGCCGGTCAAACTGGACCCGTCCCAGATCGATCAGATTCTGGCCAACCTGTGTGTCAATGCCCGGGACGCCATAACGGATAATGGCAAGGTCACTATCGAAACGGATACCGTCTCTCTTGATGAAAGCTATTGTGCCGATCATCTGGGGTTTGTCCCCGGCGAGTATGTGCTGCTGGCGGTGAGCGACAGCGGCTGCGGCATGGACAAGAAAATACTGGAGAACATTTTCGAGCCCTTTTTTACCACAAAGGAGGTAGGCAAAGGCAGCGGTCTTGGGCTGGCCACCGTTTATGGCATTGTCAGACAGAACAGCGGCTTTATTAACGTTTACAGCGAGCCGGATCA
>JAPLJE010000412.1:0-7157 GCA_026388755.1 Deltaproteobacteria bacterium
TTATCGGTGTTTCTATTTGGTTTAAGGAATTCTTGCAGATTCTGGCTGGCGTACTTCCTATCATGCTGCTTCTGGGCGGTGGTCTGGCGCTTTATCTGGGATTTGATGAGTTGAAGGATACCTGGAAAAAAGACGATAAACCGGCGCCAACTCCTGCTGCCGATAGCGCAGATAAATACAAACAGGAAATCGATGATCTGAAAAAAGAGATTGAAACTTTAAAGTCCGATAAGGCCTGATTTCCGACGCTCAGTTTCACAAAAAACGGTCAGCTTTTCCCGACAGCACGCGGAATTCGCTGTTTTCTTCCCGAATAAAGGAGTATTGGCTTCTGTTAATACTCCTTTTCTTTTACGCCTTCTGAAGAATTGCCGAAGTTGCCAGTTTATCGGCTCTTTCGTTGCCTTCTATTCCCGAGTGCCCTTTGACTTTGATGAATGTCAGGGATTTGAATCGTTTCATCAACATGCGGATGTTGCTGACGAGCTCCGTGTTTTTTTTGGCTTTCCATCCCAGCGTCAGCAGACCATAGGCATAGCCGCTGTCCGTATATACCCTTACCGGCAAATCAGGATTCTTTACTTCCAGAAGCCCGGTTCGAATGGCTTCGAGTTCGGCAATGTTGTTGGTGCCCAATCCGATATTGCGGGAAATTTCCTTTTCGTGCTCCCGATAGCGAAGCAGAACTCCGATTCCCGACGGACCGGGGTTTCCCGATGAGGCGCCATCCGCATAGATCCGAATACAATCCGGGTCCTCTGAGTCGGGCGGATCGCTCGAAGCGATGACAGTTTTGCGGGTTTCTCTGGGTTTCCGGCTGGTTTTTGCAGCGACTTCCCCGGGTTCAGTGTCCAGGGGCAAAAGGTCAGTTTCGTGGACTCGGTACTCATAGTCCTGTTCCTTTTGATACTTGATCAGGACCTTGCCTTTATTGATCTGGATTTTCCCTTCCGAATCGACCGCCACCCAGACTTTGTTCTGTTTGAACCGCATTCGCATCCAGCCTGAATCACCCGTTGTCATCGTCATTCCCCCAATCGCTTGAAAATGACTCAGCATATTTTTTCAAGCTGTTTCCGTCAAGACATTTATTGCCATTAGGCTTTTGGTAAACATGGGCATTGTGTAATGCAGTGAAAATCAGTACAATTATGGTGAACTTTTCGGAACAACTTGATAGGTTTCCTGTGATATTTTTTGTGGAAAGCATGAGATGAAAAAAACAGCTGACTCCTCTGCGCCGGTTTTCAGCCCGGTTTCGCCAAAAGTCTATGAATATTTCCTTGCTGAAGGCTGGGTGGTCCTGGCTGGGAGAACCTACCTGGATAATGATCTGCTGAGTCTGAAAACAGCCGGCCCCAATGACTGGTGGTTCCATGTTCGCGGCATGCCAGGCAGTCATGTGCTTCTTGTCGGAAACCAGGATCATGAACCGGGCAACGAATTGCTTCGCCAGGCAGCCGCCATTGCAGCCTATCACAGCAAGGCCAGGGACGGCGGGACGGTTTCGGTTTCCGCAACCCGGGCCAGGTATGTTTCCAAACCTCGCGGAGCCAAACCCGGTACGGTCACTATTCGTAAAGAAATCGTATTTAAGGTTCGCCCGGGGATTCCGAAACCGCCGTCATGACCGATATTCTGCTGATTCAGCCGCCTGTCAGAGATTTTTACTCGACAGCCAAACGCTCGATTCCCTATGGCCTGGCCTGTATAGCCGCTTCGCTGTTCAAGCACGGGTTTTCCGTGGAGATTTTAGACGGTCTTGCCACATCCAAATCCCGAAAAATCCCGCTTCCCATGGAGATGGACTATCTTTCAGGGTTTTATGGAAACCCGGACTTTTCCCCCTTTGCATTGTTTCATCAGTATAAACATTTTGGGTACAGTTTTGAGCATATCGGTAAACAGGCAAAAGCCTCGGGTGCGTTTTTAATCGGCATTTCTTCCTTGTTTACTGCTTACAGCCATGAAGCGCTTCAGACAGCGAGGGTTGTCAAAGCCTGTCATCCTTCCTGTAAAATTGTTGTCGGGGGACATCATCCCACAGCCCTGCCGGAAGCGGTGATGGCCTGTTCAGCCGTTGATTACGGGCTTCGCGGAGAAGGCGAAGTCTCTCTGCCGATTCTGGCATCCATCCTGAAAACGGACAAGTCACCTTCGGATGCACTGCTGTCAACGGTTCCGGGCCTGGTTTTCCGGAAATCAGACGGCTCCCTTCACATTAGCGAGCCTGTCTGGATGCTGGATCTGAACGATGCACCGCCTCCTGCAATGCATCTGATTCGGACGAGGTATTACCGGCGGGGAAAATCCGGTGCTTCGGTGATTGTCGCCAGCAGGGGGTGTCCCATGACCTGTACGTACTGTTCTTTGGGGAAAAATTCCAAAACGCCGTATCGCCGGAAAAATATTGAAGTGGTACTGCAAGAAATGAAGCAGGCCATTGAAGCGTGTGATGCCGGGTTTATAGATTTTGAAGATGAAAATCTATCGCTCGACCGGAACTGGTTCATGGCCCTGCTGTCCGCGATTCAGACCCGGTTTCCGGAACCCAGGCCGGAATTAAGAGCCATGAACGGCCTGTTTCCGGCCTCACTGGACAGGGACATGGTCTTTGCGATGAAGGCCGCCGGTTTCAAAACCCTGAATCTGTCACTGGGAACCACTTCCGCAGCCCAGCTCAAACGCTTTTGTCGGCCGAATACGCTATCGGCATTTGAAAACGCCCTTGATCTGGCTGAACACTGCGGGCTTGGCGCCGTCGGTTATATCATTGTTGCCGCACCGTTTCAGGATCCCATGGACACTGTTGAAGATCTTCTGTACCTGGCTTCCCTGAGGACGCTTGCCGGGGTATCGGTGTTCTATCCTTCTCCCGGCAGCGTGGATTATGATCTCTGCATTCAACTCGGAATTCTGCCGAAGCATCAGTCCCTGATGCGATCCAGTGCGCTTCCCTTGTCTCATACCACATCCCGGATAGAATCCGTCACGCTGATGCGGCTGGGAAGGCTCTTGAACTTCATAAAATCCTTAATTGATCAGGGGCTTGATTTTAAGGCGGAAGCAGGGGGGGGTCAAACAAGCGTCTGTCTTTGGACGACCGCCAGGAGTCGGGCCTCCGGCTTTTACAGATGTTTCTTGCAGACGGAAGCGTCCGGGGACTCACCCCGGATGGCAGGATCTACGAACACGAAGTCTCCCTCGAATTGACCCGGCGATTCAGGGATGGACTCCGCTCTATAAAGATAAAAGGGGTCACCGGATAATCCGCTAATTCCCTCCCAACTGATACCTGCTTACGGCTTGTAGATGCTCCTCCCAGGTTCGTGAAAACTGATGGGTTTTATCCTTGCGGGATACAAAATACAGAAAATCGCTTTGGGCTGGATAAACAGCGGCCAAAAGCGACTTGGCTCCCGGACTGGCGATCGGCCCCGGTGGCAGTCCCTGGCGGGTATATGTATTGTACGGGGTAGGCGTTGTTAGATTGCGACGGGTAATATTCCCATCAAAATGGTCAAGACCGTAAATCACTGTGGGATCGCTTTCCAGACGCATGCGGCGTTTTATCCGGTTATGAAATACGGATGAAATGATGGGCCGCTCGATGTCGGAGCCGGTTTCTTTTTCAATGATGGAAGCAAGCGTCACGGCCTGATGAATCGAAAGCCCCGCCTTTTCCGCCTGTTGCGCCAATTCGGGTGTGAATACCTGCCGAAATCGCTGGATCATGGTGGATAGTATTTTCTCGGAGCTGACACCTCTCGGGAAATAATACGTATCCGGGAAAAGATAGCCTTCAGCCGTATCTGCTTCAATTTTCCAGCCATGACACAATTGCGGGTTCCGTGCGGCATGCAAGAACACCGATTCAGAGACCAGTCCCGTACTGGCAAAAGCAACAGCAATTTCCTTCAGACCATACCCTTCGGGGATGGTGATTTTGTGTAAAAAAGTCTTGCCGCTGGCCATCATTTCCAGAATCTGCTTAGGCGTCATCGTTCCGGAAACCAGATATTCTCCCGCCTGAATCCGACGGTCATAGCCGAAACCCCGCGCAAAGAGATTAAAATAGATTGGAGACCGGATGATTTCCGAATGAAAGAGCATATCGGCGGTTGTTTTCAACTGCTGCCGGGGCTGTACCGTTATCAGCGCTTCCCGGGGCTGCCGGCTGCCGGCTGTGTTTGCATATTCCACAACATCGCATGCTGTCCAGATGCCAAGAATGGAGAGGATCAGCATCAACAGGGCTGAAATGGCCACAATAAATCTTATTAAAAAACCCTTGGCGGCAGAGGTGCCGTTGCAGTTGTCTGTAATCCCGTTGATTTCAAAGTCAGGTTTTGACAAAGAAAAAATTCCTCTTAATAAAATTTACGGTCTCGTAAAAAGTCAAAATCGAATTTTTGCACCATATTTAAAATAATAGTGAATCTGAAAGGCAATGGCAATAGGGATATGTATCAGAATGGGGAGCAGGGCAATACAGGGAAGGATTCCCCCTGTCTGTGTCTTTTTGTGGATATTGACATTTTTACGAAGATTAATTCTGCGGCAGATTCGATGTGGAAATGGGTAAAAAAACCGTGAATGTAGATCCATGGGATGGTTCGCTCTGAACCTGAATACTTCCCCCCAGTTCATCCAGAAGCCCTTTCACGATGGGAAGACCCAAACCCGTTCCAGTGACGAATCGGGTTTTTTCATTCTTGACCCGGTAAAAGCGCTTGAAAATGTTATCGATGTCCTTGGCTTCTATGCCAAATCCGTTATCGCTGACTTCGATTCGGATCTTCTCCGGCACGATGCTGATTCCCACTTCAATGGCGCCACCATCCGGCGTATAATTAATGGCGTTTGCAATAAGGTTTCCAAAAACACTTTCCAGCGCCCGGGGATCGGCGGAGATCACGGGAAGCTGCTCATCAGGAAGAACCAGTTTAAGCCCCTGATTTTTCGTACTGGCCCTGATTTCCATAAAATCTACAATGCTTTTCAAGAGTTCATCCAGCTTGACCGGCTTGCAGTCGATGCACACATTCCCGGCTTCGATACGGGAAAGATCCAGCAGGTCACCGATCAGTGATATCAACCCTTGAGTTTTTTCCTTGGCCCGCGACAGCAGGTATTGATCCCGGGGCGACTCATTTTCCACCATGTCTTTGAGAACCAGAGCCAGTTGTTCATGAATGGTGGACAGCGGAGATCGCAGCTCATGAGACACCTTGGCCACAAATTCGGACTTCAGGCGGTCCAGAACCTTCATGGCCGTAATGTCCACCAGATTCACCACAGCGCCCAGGCATTCGCCCTCATCCCCCAGAACCGGCCTTCCGGATGCCAGCAGGTATTTTTCGTCGGATGTTGTAAATTCGTATGTCGCCGGAAGGGATTGCTCTTTTCCCGCTGAAATGTCATTTACGAGCTGGCAGAAACCGTTATCCTGAATACAGTCGTCAATGGGTTCTCCGATACACGTTCCTTCCTCAATTCCCATCAGCCACTGGAAGGCCGGGTTCATCAGCGCCACCTGTCCCTGGACATTGGTTACCAGGACGCCATTCGGGAGCGATTCCACAATGGTTCGAATCCGGCTTTTTTCCGTGCCCAGATCTGCCAGATTCCGTTGCCGCTCCTGAGCCAGTTTCTCGGTCTCTTCGGTAAGTCGAATCCGCTCTCCGGCCCGTTTGATGACAATCCGCAACTGGTCGGGCTCAAAAGGCTTGGGGATAAAGTCATAAGCCCCCTGCTTCATGGCTTCGATGGCGGTTTCAAGCGTGGCATAGCCGGTGATGATGATGACCAGAATCTCCGAATTCAATCGCTGGATATGGCCAAGCACTTCCATGCCGTCCATGCCCGGCATTTTTAAATCCAGAAGAACGATCGAAACCGGATGCTGGCCCAGAATCTCCAGTCCCTCGCTTCCCCGAGAGGCTTTATAAACCTGATACCCCATTCGTGTCAGAATGCGTTCGGATCCCTCACGAATACTTTCTTCATCGTCAACTACCAGAATGGACAAACGATTCGACGTGTTTTCCGGTTTCACAAGAACCTTCCTGAAATACAGATTAAAAAACTGTTGAACCCCGTTTGTTCGGGATTTGGAGCAGGTTGAACTCGTACGTTATTGCCAGAAATATTTCATGAAGGATTGATGGGCAGTTCGATAACAAAAACAGAGCCCTGATCCGGGTTGTTTTTAACCATGATTAGCCCCTGATGGCTTTCCACAATGCCGTAAGCCAGACTCAGACCCAGGCCCGTACCTTTTCCTTCTTCTTTTGTCGTATAAAACGGCTCAAAAACATGGGGTAGCACATCTTCAGGAATCCCCGGTCCGGTATCGGAGATTTCAATGATGACTTTTTGCCCGTCCGGGGAGAGGTCCGTTGAAATGGTCAGTTTCCCCCGGCCGTCCATGGCCTGAGCCGCATTTAAAATGATGTTCATGAACACATGGTTGAGTTGCTGGATATCGCCCAATACCAGGGGAATGTCTGCTGACAGACGGGTTTCGATCAGAATGTTCTGAAACAGAACCTGTTTTTCCAGGAGAAACAGGGTTCGGGACAGGGCTTTGTTGATATCGTGAAATTGCTTTTCCTGACGGGTTTGCCGGGCAAATACGAGCAGCTCTTTTACGGTATCCCGGCACCGTTCGGCATCCCGTAAAATCCGGCTCAAATCCGCCTTGGCCGGATCACTCAGTTCATATTCTTCCTGGATCAGGCGGGAATAGAGCATGATGCCGCCCAGGGGATTATTCAACTGATGGGCCACGCCTGCAGCCAGCTTGCCCAGTGACGCCATCTTTTCATTCTGAAGGAGTTGACTCTGGGCGCTGTCCAGCTCTTTTTTCAATCGAAGCCGTAACCGCATATCATGAAAAAAACCGATGGATCCGACTTCCTGGCCCCCTTCATAGATAATCGATGCGTACAGGCTGATGGGAATTCGATCGCCCTGTTTTCCCAGGACTTCCACATGGTATTCCTTCAGTTTTCCCTTGCCGCCGTATTCCTCGCTTCGAAGCTTTTTCATGACGTCCCATGCGCCATGGTTCGGATAGATGTCCTGAATATAAAGACTTTCGAGCGCTTCTGTGACGCTGTACCCGCTGACTTCCGCCGCCGACTGATTGAAGA
>JAPLJE010000412.1:7210-21404 GCA_026388755.1 Deltaproteobacteria bacterium
TCCCATTTCGGTCCGCGGCAATCACCCCATCTACAGCACTGTTGATCATGTTTTTAAGAAACGCGCTCGATCGACGAAGCTCTTCCTCCAGCTTTCCGAGCCGGGGCAGGTCAAAATCCACCATCAGCAGCGCATCGATTACCCCTTCAGAATATATGGGATAACAGGAAACACGATCACTTTCCTGAAGGCTTTTGGAAGAATGCCTCAGAATGGGTTTTCCATTTTGAAGCACTCGACAGGCCGGGCAGTCATCGCAGGGCGTACTGAACTCAAAATAGATATCATGGCAGGTGCTGCCAACAATACCCTTGCCCCGTTTTTCAGCCGTAAAACGATTAGTGGCAAGAATACGGTGATCCGGGGATACCACAATCATCTCGCGTTTTAATGCATCAATGGCCCGGATCAGGTATTCTTTCTCAGCTTCTGTGCGCACACCCCTCCTAAAGGCCGACTTCCGCCAGATCCGGTCCCAGGTAGGTGCGTTCGTTTTCACCCAGAACACCCAGGGACAGGCAGATCAGGGTCCAGAGATGAACCGTGTGGTATTCAGCCTCGTAATGCTCGCCGATATCATGAACCTGGGCATGGCAGTTGTGGCAGGGAGTAATGCAGTACTGCGCCCCGGTTGCCATGATCTGCTCGAGTTTCAGTCTGCCGTAAGCCCGTCTGGCTTCGGGAAGGCCGGATTGCAGGAAGCCGCCGCCACCGCCGCAGCAGTAATTGTTGGAGCGGTTGGGAAACATGTCAATAAAATTCTCTTCACCCACAACGGATTTGACAACAAACCGCAGATCCTCTGCCACCGGATCACCAAAACTTTTGCGAACGAGCTGGCAGGGATCCTGAACCGTAAACTTGACCTTCAGGTCCTTGTTCCAGTCGGAACTGACCTTGAGTTTTCCTTCCCGTATCCACTGGGCATAACACTGAATAATGCTTTTGATTTCAAAATTGTAAGGAATGTTGAATTTTTTCAGTCCAGTCCGGACTGCAAAGAGTTCGTGCCCTCATTCGGTATTGAGCCAGACCTTGCACTTCAGATCATCCACGGCCTTGGCCTTGACTTCGACGATATGTTTCCACCTGTCGTTTTCAGCCAGAAACATACAGTAATTTTCAGCGGCCCATCCTTTGGAACCATAAGTCCAGTCCGCCCCTGCCAGATGCAGAATTTTCCAGAGCGGCACCATTTCATCCGGCTCGGTAACCGGCTCCCGGGAGTTCTGATTCAGGAAAAATTCAGAGCCTACCTTGTCCATCGGCGCCTGGAGATCTTCAAATCCCGGCTGGTTTTCCCGGACCTCGTTCAGAACGTCTTCCACCACAAATCGCCAGTCTTCTTCGGTCGCGCCCATGGCGCTGCACGTGTCATTTCTGAGCGCCATGTCACAGGAGCCCACGATTCCCTTTGGCTTCAGTTCCCTGGGCCAACTGGCTCTGACATTGAACACCAGTTGGGGAATGTCGATTTTCATGGGACACACATAGATGCAGCGCTGGCACATGGTGCACATCCATGCCCACTTGGAGCTCAGGATTTCATCATCCATTCCCAGAGAGGCCATGCGCAGAAATTTCCGGGGATCCATATCTTCCAGTCCGGTAGCCGGGCATCCGGAAGAGCAGGCCCCGCAGGTCAGACAGAGGTTCAGGTTTCCGCCATCCGGCAGAAGGGCCATCACCTTGTCCTTAAACAGGCTCTTGCCTGATTTTGACAGCCGAATGACACCTGTTGTCATGATGAGATCTCCTTATTGGGTGATAGGTAATGGGTTAGGGGAAAAGGTTGGGGACTTTATCCATCTCCCATTACCTGCTGTCTGTTTACATGCCCAGTAAACGCTTGACGCTCTGGGTGATGTCATCAGCAGAAGCCGGCTTGGGAAGATAATCGTCGGCTTCCGTGCTCATGCCGTCATAATGAGAATATTTTGTGGAAGTAACGCGGTCAGCCACGGCCGTCAACAGCACTATCGGAATGTTGGCGTAGGCGCTGTCTTTTTTGAGCAGCGCGCAAAGCTCAAAGCCGTCCATCTCCGGCATCATGACATCCAGGACAATGGCGTCCGGCGGATTGGCCTTAATTTTTTCAAAACCTTCCACGCCATTGTAAGCTACTTCGGTTGCAAACCCTTCTTTTTCCAGATAGGTTTGAACGATCATCGAAAAATCAGGCTCATCGTCAACGATGAGAATGCGTTTTTTTTCACTCATGAGTCACATCCTTTCATATCAATGGATACTGCATTAGAAGTTAAATGGACGCTAAGAAAACAAGAAAAGACAAACTATATCATCTCGCCTTCCTACCACACCGGACACGCTAAGTCCAGTACAGGTTAACAGGATGTTTTCCCACTTAACTTTCTAACACGGGCCGAGGGTAGAGACCGGACCGTTCCACGATTTCCGCCACTTTTTCTTCCCATTCGATGGCCATGATATGGAACCCGTGCACGCCTTCCACAGCCTTGAGGCGTTCAATTGTTTCCACGCAAATATCGATGCCTTCCTGGGGCTGTTTTTCCTTGGGGACTCCAGCCATGCGTTTGATGACATCATCCGGAACATCCATGCCCGGAACCCGGTTTTTCATGTACCGGGCCATGCCCACGGATTTCATCGGCGTAACGCCGGCCAGGATATGCACTTTTTCGGTAAGACCCCGTTCCCTGGCCAGCTTTACCCAGAGTTCGAACTTGTCCAGATTGTAAATGCACTGGGTCTGAATGAATTCAACGCCGGCGGCGATTTTCTTGGCCAGACGGGGAACCCGGATTTCAAAAGGATCGGCAAAGGGGTTTTCCGCGGCACCCACAAACATCCGGGGAGGCCTGTCGATATCGGCCCCGCCTAAAAATTTCCCCTCATCCCGCATGCGGCGCACTGTCTGGATAAGCTGCATGGAATCGATATCATGCACATTCTGCCCGGTGGCACAATCCCCAAAGCTCTGGTGATCGCCAGAAAGACATAGGATGTTGTGGATATCAAAAGAAGCAGCCCCCAGGATATCGCTTTGAATTGCGATCCGGTTGCGGTTCTGAAGAACCGGTTCCAGGCCCATGAGTTTCAGGCGGATACAGGCTGCAAGGCTGCACATGCGCGTGACGGATGTCTGGTTATCGGTAACGTTGATGGCATCGACATGGTTTTTGATCAGATGCCCTTTTTCTTCGATGTGTTTGGGATCGCTGCCACGGGGAGGACCGACTTCCGAGGTGACTGCCAGATGGCCGGCGGCCAGAATTTTTTCAAGTTTGCTTGGCGTTTTAGTGGTCATATCTGCACATCCTCCCTGACGACTTTTCGGGGTCCGCCTGCCCTGTCGGTGGACCAGTCCTTGGTCGAGAAGAGCTTTTCATAGTCATCCATGCGTCCCAGAGCCTTCAGGCGGTCCACAATGAGCTGCCAGGCGCAGTCCAGGTCTTTGTTGATTTCACACTTGCCCTTGCTGGAGCCGCCGCAGGGACCATTTAAAATCCGCTTGGCGCAGCGCGAAACCGGGCAGATGCCGGCAGTGTTTGCCAGAATGCACTGGCCGCAGGCCTGGCACCGTTCCGTCCAGAGTCCCCGCTTTTCGGTGACGCCCAGAAAACAGGTGTTGACGCCCGGAAAAACCGGCTTGGACAGATATTTCTCTGCCATGAACTGGACGCCGACACCGCAGGCCAGGGAGACCACCGCGTCATACTTGTCGATGCGGTCTCTGATTTCTTCTAGATACTCATGGTCGCACTGACGTTCCAGCGTAATTTCGTCAATCCGCATGTCTTTTCCATTGTTGATAAAATACATCCGCAGGGCCGATGCCAGAATGCCCACTTCTTTCTTCCCGCCTGCCTCGCAGACGGTGACGCATTCGTTGCATCCCAGAATCAGCACATTGCTATAGGCTTCCACTTGCTGAATGATTTCCTCGATGGGTTTTTTATCGGCTACAATCATGGTTTGTGACCTCTCTTGTCATGATCAGGGTTTGGGGTCAGGGGTTAGGTTTTGTCTTTACGCCGCCTTTTTCATGGCCAGCTTGATGGGACTGGGTCCCAGATCGCGTATCCGTTGATCCATTTCCCGGGCGTATTCGGCAAACCGGGGGCCTTCCGCGGAAGAGAGATTGAACATCTGAACGCGTTCGCTTCCCACGCCGACAGTATCCAGGAGTTTCTTGGCCTGTTCCACCCGTTTTCTGGCCCGAAAGTTACCGCTGTTGAAATGACAGTCCCCCTCCATGCATCCAACGGCATAAACGCCGTCCGCGCCTTTTTCAAAGGCCCGGAGGATGTGGAGAATATCCACCTTCCCCGTACAGGGCACGCGAATAATTTTGATACTGGAAGGGTAGCTGAGTCGCATCGAACCTGCCAGGTCCGCGGCCGTGTACCCTCAGAAATTGCAGCAAAATGCCACGATAATCGGTTCAAACGCTTGCGTCATAACACCCCCTCCAGCAGTGCATCTATCTTGCTGAGCAGTTGATCATCTTCGTACCAGTTAAGCTCAATCGCCTTGGCCGGACATTCAGATGCGCAGATGCCGCATCCATGGCATAGCGCCACATCGATCTCGCTGACCCCATCCGCATTGATCCGGGGCACGCCATAGGGACAGGATCGCACGCAGATCAGGCAGGACGCACACAAATCGGCTTGTACCTGGGCAGTCACCGCGGACAGGGTCAGGGTGTCCTGAGACAGGAACGTGGTTGCCCGGGAGGCTGCCGCCATGGACTGCGCGATGGTTTCCGAAAGCAGCTTGGGGCTGTGGGCCGTACCGCAGATAAAAATCCCTTCGGTGGCCATATCCACGGGCCGAAGTTTGACATGGGCTTCCAGGTAATAGCCTTCGGCATTTCGCGCCAGCTTCATGATGGAGGAAAGCTCTTCGGTTTCTCCCGCCACCATTCCGGCGCTGAGGACCAGAAGATTGGCGCTGATCTGCAGCCTGCGCCGGATGATCGGATCCGTAAATACAACTTCAACGCCTTCCGAAGTGAATTCAACAACCGGCATGTCTTCCGGAGTATAGCGGAAAAACAGAATGCCCAGTTTTCTGGCTTCGGTGAAATAATCTTCCAGAAGCCCGTAGGTGCGAATGTCCCGGTACAGGACACTCACTTCAGCCTCCGGATTCATGGCCTTGATATGCAGGGCGTTTTTAATGGCGCTCTGGCAGCAGATCCGGGAACAGTTGGGGTTTTCATCGTTTCGAGAACCGATACACTGGATCATGACCACCTGATTCAGCTTCGAAGCCGCCTCTGTTTCCAGGAATTTGCCCAGCTCTACCTGAGTCATGACCCGGGAATCCTGGCCATAGCCAAATTCCTTGGGCTTGTATTCAGTGGCGCCGGTAGCCAGAATCACGGCGCCATGGTCAATCTTTCGCTCATACATGCCCGGTCCCACCAGCACTTCCGTGGTGAAATTGCCCTTGAATCCGGTAAACCCCACGATGAGCGACTGGGTCAGAACCTGAAGGTTGGGGTGGGATCTGGCTTTTTGAATCAGCTCTTCCAGATAGGACTGAACATCGGCGCCTTCGATGGTTTTGGTCAGACGCCGGGCCATGCCGCCAAGCTCCGGCTCTTTTTCAACCAGAACAACTTCAAATCCCTGATCCGCCAGGCCAAGGGCGGCGGTCATGCCGCCCACGCCTCCGCCGACCACCAGTGCCCGCTTGTTGACGGGTATCTGTTTTTCATGAAGCGCCTTTAAGGTTCCGGCGCGCGCCACGGCCATCCGTACCAGTTCCTTGGCTTTCTGGGTTGCCTGCATGGGGCTGTCCGAATGAATCCAGGAATCCTGGTTTCGGATATTGGCCATTTCAAAAAGATATTTATTGAGTCCGCAGGCCTGAAGGGTGTCCATGAAAATGGCCTCATGGGTCTTGGGGCTGCAGGATGCCACGACTACCCGATTCAACTGGTGCTCCCGGATCAGTTCCTTCATCAGGTCCTGGGCATCCTGAGAGCAGGAGAAGAGGTTCTGTCCGGCATAAACCACATTTGGAAGGGTTGCGGAATAGGCCTGTACGGCCGGAACATCCACGACTCCCGCAATATTGATGCCGCAGTTGCAGACAAAGACGCCGATCCGGGGGATCAGGCCTTCCACGGCCATTTCTTCCGGAATGGTAACAGTTTTGGTACAGGAAAACCTTACCGGCGCCAGATTGGCTCCCGCAGCACAGGCTGCGGCGCTGGCCTCAATAACCGAGGAGGGGATGTCCTTGGGACCCTGGAATACGCCGCCCACATATACGCCCGGACGGGAGCTTTCAACGGGCGTAAACGGATGCGTGGATGCAAACCGGTATTTTCCCAGATCCACATTCAGTCGCCCGGCCAGATCCACCGAGGATTGGGGTATCTGAAGCCCCACGGAGAGCACAACCATGTCAAAGATTTCTTTTTGGATCTCGCCGGCGTCATCCACATAGCGGATGACCAGCTCACCGGTTTCCGGAACCTCGTCGATGGTATGGATCCTGGATTTGACGAACCGTACACCAGTTTTGTCCTTTGCCCGGAGATAATATTTTTCATAATCTTTTCCAAAGGAGCGGATATCCATGTTGAAAATGGCGCAATCCAGATTGCCGCCGGCATGCTCCTTGGCGATCATGGCTTCCTTGATGGCGTACATGCAGCAAACGGACGAGCAGTAGCCGTTGCCGCATCGGTTGACATCCCTTGAGCCCACGCACTGAAGCCAGGCAATGCGCCTGGGTTCGGTGTGGTCCGAGAGCTTCACCAAATGTCCCATGGTGGGTCCGGATGCGCTCAGGATACGCTCAAACTCGAGGCTGGTCACCACATTGGGGTTTTTTCCATAGTGGTAGAACTGCTGCATCGGGGCAGGGTCAAAGGTCTGGCTGCCCGGACACAGAATTACCGAACCGACGGGGATATTCCGGATCACCATTTCCTGATGGTGATCCACGGCATTGGCCAGACAGGCATCCACGCACTGATAACATTCCGAGCAGATGCCGCAGGCCAGACACCGGTCCGCCTCTTTTCGGGTGGCTTCTTCTTCAAATCCGAGCTGGACTTCGTTGAAATTGGCAACCCGGGTGTTTGAAGGCGTGTGGGGCATGGGCTCTCTGCCGGCTTTTTGATATCCTTCCACCGGCACACCGGTCACGGCCGTCCAGTCGACTTCCCGGCCTTCCAGAAGATCCAGTCCCTGAATGAAGCGGTTGATGGAAACGGCCGCCTCTTTCCCCGCCTGAATGGCCTCGACAACGGTTTTTGGGCCGGTGACCGCATCGCCTCCGGAAAAAATATCCGGGTCCTTGGACTGAAGGGTAACAGGATCCACGACCATGGTTCCCCAGCCGGTAAGGGTGCAGGCGCATTCCTCGGTCAGACAGGCCCAGTCGGACTCCTGACCGATGGCAGGGATCACGGTGTCCACTTCAATGATGAACTCGGATCCCTTGACCGGAACCGGCCTGCGTCTGCCGCTGGCGTCCGGTTCCCCCAAGGCCATCTGGATACATTCTATTGCTTTGACCTTGCCGGCGTCATCACCGATGATCCGCACCGGATGGGTCAGGGTCTTGATCTCAATGCCTTCGTCCTCGCATTCCTCGATTTCATCCCGGCTTGCCGGCATTTCATCCATGCTCCGGCGGTAGATGATAAACGGCTTTTTGGAACCGGTTCTAAGGGCGGTGCGGACCGAATCCATGGCCACGTTTCCGCCGCCAATGACCGCCACCCGATCCCCCAGTTGTATCCGGTTTCCCAGATTCACTTCCCTGAGGAACTCAACGCCCGGATAGACGCCGGACAGGGATTCGCCCTCTATCCCCAGCCGCTTGCATTCATGGGCGCCGATGGCCACGAAAAAGGCTTTATAACCATTCTCCCGAAGCTGGGAAATGGTAAAATCCTTTCCAATTTCCACACCGGTCTTGAATTGAACCCCCAGATCCTTCATCACCTGAATTTCGGATTCAATAATATCCCGGGGAAGGCGATAGGACGGAATGCCGACGGTCAGCATGCCGCCAAGAACCGGCAGCTTTTCAAAAACCGTTACAGAATAGCCTTCAATAGCCAGATAATACGCGGCGGTCAGGCCCGCTGGGCCTGCGCCGACAATGGCGACTTTCTCGTTTTTCGATTCCTTGACCTTGGGAACAAATGGAGAGCCGCTTTTTAAATCCTCGTCCGCCAGAAAGCGGTGAAGGTATTGAATGCTGATGGGCTCGTCCACCTGATTCCGGGTGCAGATGCCTTCGCAGGGGTGATGGCAGACACGGCCGCAGACTCCGGGAAAAGGATGGTCCTGCTTGAAGAGCTCCAATGCTTCCCGGTATTTTCCCGCATTGATCAGGGCGATGAATCCCTGAACGCTGACATGGGCCGGGCACATGGCCTTGCAGGGCGCCGTGCCCCGCTTGCTGATGGCAAACGCACCGGGAATTGCCTGCGCATACTGCTTGAATGCAGCCTTTCGCGTGGTAAGGGACTTGTTGTATTCGTCCGGAACGCTGATGGGACAGACCTTGGCGCATTCCCCGCAGCTGGTGCATTTGGAAAGATCAATATAACGGGGCTTCTGGCGAATCCTAGCCGTAAAACTGCCGGGATTGCCGCTGAGATCCAGAAGCTCGGTTTGGGTCAATAACTCGATGTTCAGATGCCGGCCGACCTCGACCAGTTTGGGTGAGATCACTCACATGGCGCAGTCGTTGGTGGGAAACGTCTTGTCAATCTGGGACATCATGCCGCCCACTGCCGCCGACTCCTCAACCAGATACACATAATATCCGGAGTTGGCCAGATCGAGCGCGGACTGCATGCCCGCTATTCCTGCGCCCACAACCATTACGGAACCCACCAGCGGTTGCGAAGCGCCACCAGCGCTTTCAGCCATTGGAAGAAGGGGGTCTGCCTGTTTTTCCATAAGTGATTTCCTTTAGAAAGTAGGTTGACAATGAGCCGATCCTATCGGATTCGTAACGGCCCATTGCTCGCGATTCTCTTAGATTCTTTCAAGGATGTCGGGGAGTTTGTCTTCCCACCCGATGGTTGATACCGACACGCCGCTGAACCCCTCGGATCTGAGTGCGGCAATCATTTCAGCGGCAATCTGAATGCATTCCCGAACCTTGTCGGGCGCATTCTGTATTCGGGTGATGACGGTGTCAGGAATCACCACATGCTCGACATTTCGGGACATATAACGGGCCATGCCCGCTGATTTCAGAAGCAGGACAGTCGGAATAACGGCGATCCGGCTGCGGTCAACTCGATTGTTAAAGGGACCCAGGGTGCCCAGATCAAACACCGGCGGGGTAATGAAAAATCTAGCGCCGCTGTTGCTCTTTTGGTTGAGAAGTTCTATTTCAGTTTCCAGGCTCTCTCCCTTGGCTTGGGCCTGGACCGTCGATCCCACCAGAAATCGGGGGGACCCTCTCAAATCAATGCCTGCCATGTCTTTGCCGTCCTGGAGCTTTTTCAGGGAATCCAGCAGTTCCATCAGGGTAATGTCGTAAACCGCCATGGCCTGATGATGATCCCCGAAGCGGGGGTCCTGGCCGGAGACCGCCATGACATTGGAAATGCCGCAGGCCGAGGCAGCCAGCAGATCCGCCTGCAGCGCAAGCCGGTTGCGGTCCCTACAGCAGATCTGCATGACGGTTTCCATGCCGGCCTGCTGAAGGGCGATCGCGCCGCCAAGGGAACTCATGCGCATCACCGCGTTGCTCATTTCGGGAATCAGGAAGGCATCAACCTTCTCTTTGACACGCCTGGCGTTCTTGATCATGGAAGAGATGTCAGCGCCTTTGGGAGGTTCCATCTCAGCCAAGACCACAAACTCTCCGGCCTCTATCTTGGTTTTCAGATGCATCGGGTTTCCTCCAGACTTGGGTGGGACCGAAATTTAACTGGAAATGACATACATACTATCAATGTTGTTTATTCCATTAACTCATTTAGAATATTTTGGTCAAGAAAAAAATATAAAGTTTTATTTAGTAAATGAATTAAAATCATATTGATGCTGTTAACAGGATATTTGCCGGATAATCATGGACTTTTTTTCTAATCGCCTATATTGAAAATGGATCAGAATTCATTGGAGCCCTCTGGGCACCATTGCCTTATTGTTGATTCAGGAGAAATGTGTTGATGCAACAAAGTGTATCCCGGGGCGCCACCCTGTTCGCGGTCGGCACTGCCTCCTTTCTCATGCCGTTCATGCTCTCCGGCGTGGGCGTGGCCCTTCCGTCGATCGGCCGGGAGCTTTCTGCCAGTGCCATTCAGCTCAGCCTGGTAGAGACCGCCTATATGCTGTCGGTTCAGCCTATATGCTGTCCGTTTCCATTTTTATGCTGACCATGGGAAGGCTCGGGGATATTCACGGGCGCCGGCGCATCTTTCAGTATGGAATTGCCGTTTTTACGCTGATGGGCGGACTGTTGTCTCAGGCGTGGTCCATTCACGCTGTCATCGTATTCCGGTTTCTGCAGGGCATCGGCGGCGCCATGATTGCGGCCACGGGGATGGCCATTGTCGTTTCCGTCTTTCCCCCCGAACAAAGAGGCAAGGCTCTGGGGATCACCGTGGCCTGTGTATATGCCGGTCTTTCCTGTGGACCTTTTGTCGGCGGATCTCTTATCACGGCGTTTGGCTGGCGGTCTTTGTTCTACCTGTGCGTACCGCTGGGAGCCGGCAGTTTTTTTCTGGTCGGTTGGAAACTGCGCGGCGAATGGGCTGACGCCAAGGGCGAACCGTTTGACTGGATAGGGGCGGCTGCGTATGCATGCGCCATTGTTGTTCTGATTGTTGGAGCTGCCAATCTTGGACATGCAAAATGGTCGTGGGGGCTTCTGGCAGCTGGTATTGCCGGATTGGGTATGTTTATCGCATTGGAGATGCGGACAAAACATCCGGTGCTGAACGTGAGCCTTTTTAGAAACAACCGGGTGTTTGCCCTGAGCAGTCTGGCGGCCCTTCTCAACTACGCCGCCACCTTCGGGGTGACTTTTTTCTTCAGCCTCTACCTGCAGTTTGTAAAGGGCATGACGCCGCAGCAGGCCGGAGCGGTCCTCATCGTTCAGCCCGTGGCCCAGGCACTGTTTTCACCACTTTGCGGACGCCTTTCGGACCGGTATTCTGCGGAGTGGGTGGCTACGGGAGGCATGGCGCTCTGCGCTACGGGCCTTGGTATCAGCGCGGCTATTTCCGCATTTACATCCCTGCCGGTTCTTGTCGCCGTCTTCCTGTTGCTGGGGCTTGGCTTTGCCCTGTTTTCATCCCCCAACATGAGCGTGATCATGGGCAGCGTGGCACCCAGATATCTTGGTGTGGCATCAGGGCTTGTTGGCAGCATGCGCACCCTGGGCATGATGACCAGCATGACGATCATCACAGTTCTGCTGTCTGTCTTTATGAAAGGCCATTCGATCACATTCGAAACCCAGACCGACTTTCTTCTGACCATGCGAGCAGCCCTGGCGTGTTTCTGTCTGCTGTGCGGCGGAGGTATTCTGTGCTCTATCGGCAGACTGCGCCGCTGAAGACATGAATCCCTCTTTCGCAAAAACGGCTGTCCATTGCCTGTTTCAGTCATTCGAAGCCGACTTGCGGATAATTATGGACTTTTCTCCGAATCGCCTATATTAAAAATATGATACGATCATGCCACATGATGAGAAGCCACCATAGATGATAATGCACGGTTAAAATGAATCGAATAAAGTCGGGATATCGAATGCCACAGGGATTATGAAAATGCGATGGAAACTCTATTTAAACATCCGTCAAAAAGTCATTTTCGGGCTGACGCTCGGGATGATGGCAGTTGCGCTGGTGGGGGGGTTGTCCTACCGGTATCTTAAAGAGATCGAACGCAAACAGCATTTCGTTGAGGTCGCTGATGACCTGAACAATGTCATTCTGGAGATTCGAAGGTATGAAAAAAATTTTCTACTCTATGGGGCCGAGCAGGATTTTACTGAAAACCGGTTGTTTATCGAAAAGGGTCTGAGCGCCATTGACTCTATCGCTCCAGAAATACAGAACTTGAAAGGCGCCCCGCATTTGAACCTTCTCGCACAGGAATTTCTGGCATATCGGTCCATCATGGAACAAATTGAAAAGTCCGGCTGCCAGCACCTGCGCTCCTGCGATCAGAAAATCGAAGACAGATTGCGGGAACAGGGAAAAAAACTCCTGGACCTTTCACATCAACTGGTCACTTATGAGCGCCAGCGCATATTGACCATCATCAAATCATTAAAAAGCCAACTGGCCGCATCCATTGTCCTGTTCATTTTTACCGGACTGTTTCTGATTGTCGTGGTCATCAAAAAAATCATTCGGCCCCTGAAGGCTATCGAACAGGCAACGCACCAGATTGCCCAGGGAGATTTCAGCCATTTACCGATTACGGATAATTGGGATGAAACCCAACAGGTATTGCAGGCATTGAACCGGATGACTTCCGAACTGGAAAAACGCCAGGAACAGCTCCTTCAGGCCAGAAAGCTCTCCTCTATCGGAATACTGACATCCGGAGTGGCCCACCAGTTGAACAACCCCCTTAACAATATTTCAACCTCCTGCCAGATTCTTCTGGAGGAATTCGGCCAGGGCGACCCGGAATTCATGCGTAAAATGCTGACCAATATCGAGCAGGAAGTCCACCGGGCACGGGACACGGTCAAGGGGCTTCTGGAATTTTCCCGGGACAAGGAATTTGCGCTGATCCCCCATTCGCTCAAGGAAGTGGTGGAGCGGTCGGTCCGGCTCATGTCCAGTCAGGTACCGCCGGGTATCGATATCGTGCGGAATGTTCCGGCGGATATGATTTTGAATCTGGATGCCCAACGTCTTCAGGAAGTTTTTATCAACCTTCTGATGAATGCGGTCCAGGCCATTGAAAGTCCTCCCGGACAAATCCGCATTTCTGCAATCCCGGATCAGAATGCCCATCAGGCGGTCATCGCCGTGGAAGATACGGGAGCTGGAATTCCCGAGAATCATTTCAGCCAGATTTTTGACCCGTTTTTCACCACCAAACCCGTGGGTACGGGAACGGGCATGGGGCTTTCCGTCGTATACGGGATTATCCAGAAGCATCAGGGAACGATTTCGGTTGAAAGCAAGGTCGGCGAAGGCACCCGATTCAGCATCCGATTGCCTTTACAGCAATCCGCATAAGGAAGGTCAAACGATGGCCGCGCGTATATTGATTGTGGACGACGAAAGCATCGCCCGGGAAAATCTGGGATATATTCTTCGGAAGGAAGGCTTTGAGACCGTTTGCGTGGACAGCGGGATGAAAGCCCTTCAGGAGCTGGAAAACCGGGATTTTGATCTGGTAATGACTGATCTTCGGATGCAGGGCATGGACGGCATGGAAGTGGTGGAACAGACCCGGGAAAAATATCCGAGCACGGAGGTCATTGTCGTTACCGGCTATGCTACGGTTACCACTGCGGTCGAGGCCATGCAGAAAGGCGCGTTCTATTATCTTCCCAAGCCCTATCAGATTGATGAGGTTCGCATTCTGGTGCACCAGGCCATCGAAAAACGGTCTCTTCGACAGGAAGTTGCCGAATTAAAGAAACAAATCCAGTCCCAGCAGACATTTCCCCTCCTGATCGGACAGAATCCGAAAATGATCTCCCTGAAAAACACCATTGAGCAGATCTCACCCGCGGACTGCACGGTATTGATTCTGGGAGAAACCGGAACCGGAAAGGAACTTGTCGCCAAAACCATTCACCAGTTGAGCCATCGATCCGCAAAACGTTTTCTGGCCATAAACTGCGGAGCGTTCAATGAAGAACTGCTGGCCAATGAGCTTTTTGGGCATGAAAAAGAAGCCTTTACCGGCGCACGGGGAATCCGCAAGGGCCTGCTGGAATCGGTGCAGGGCGGAGCCATTCTGCTGGATGAGATCGGGGATATGCCGCTTTCCATGCAGGTAAATCTGCTTCGGGTGCTTCAGGAAAGAACCCTGATTCGCGTCGGCGGGGTTGAAGAAATTCCCATCGACATCCGAATTCTGGCAGCCACAAACAAGGATTTGAAAACAGAGGTCGACGCCGGAAAATTCCGGCAGGATCTGTTTTACCGCTTGAACGTCATTTCCCTGCACGTTCCTCCCCTGACAGATCGAAAAGACACCCTTGCCCTGTTGTGCCGGCATTTCATGAA
>JAPLJE010000401.1 GCA_026388755.1 Deltaproteobacteria bacterium
GCCCAAACCGAAGCACATCCACAAAAATACCCGTCTGGTGCAGAACGGCAATTTTATCATCCAGTGATGGCTGATCCATACCCATTTCTCCGTCATGGACAGCTGCATACGAATACACCAGGTTTTCCTCGATGGAACCGGAGAAAATAAACGGGCTCTGGGAAACAAAACCCATATTGATTATCAGATCTTTTTTGGTCAGGTCGGCGACTTCCTTTTCGCCAAGAAGAATGTGTCCACCCGAATACTTGTAGAGTTGACCGATACAAAGCGCCAGCGTGCTTTTCCCGCTTCCGGAAAACCCGACAAGCGCCAGGGTTTCTCCAGGTTTCATGAACAAATTGATATTGTCTAGCAGTTGAATACCCGTATCCGTTACATAAGAAAGTTCCTTAATGTCGATGCTGCCTGCAAGCTGAAAGGGTTCGCGATCTTCAGGTTCTATGGCAAACTCGGTCGGCGTATCAAAATACTCCATGGTTCGTTTATAACTGACTGCTGCATCCATATAAACCTGGTAGAATTCGATAAGCTCTTTCCAGGGGTCATACAGCTTTTCCTGCGCGGACAAAAACGCCACCATAGCCCCCAGCTCAAGCTTTCCCTGCATGGCCAGGTACCCTCCCAGAATAAAGATCACAAACGGCCCCAGGCTGACAAAAAAATTATTGGTGACTTTCACGCCCTGTTTGTACAGGGTCCAGATGATCCGGATTTTCAGCATCTGGTCCACAAGCTTGCCAAACCGCCGGTTTTCCATACGAAAGGTGCCGTTTCCCTGAATTTCATGAATTCCGGAAATGGCTTCCCCAATGAGGCTGGAAATGGTCCGAGTGCTGTCCACCCGTTGTTTGTTGGCGGTATTGGCACCACGTTGAAGAATGGGAATAATGATCAGAATAATGGGATAGAGGGCAAGAGAAATAATCGCCAGAATCGGATTCAAATATATCAGGTATCCGGCAAATGCCAACAGCGTCATAATGTTGATGACCGGAGCGGAAATGGCCAGTCCGACAAAACTGCCGGCAGATGTCAATTCGGTAACCAGGGCAGAAACAACCATACCGGGCTGAGCTTTCCGGTAGAAATTCAGCGGCAGGGTCAGTATATGCGCAAACAAGTCCTTTCGCATATTGGCCAGGACATTTTCACAAATCCGGGTCTGAATAATGGTAATCATATATTTGAGACCGCTGGCCAGAAGCACCGATACCAGATAAATGCCACAATAAATCAGGAGAAGATCCATCTTTCTCAGCTTTATGGCTTCGTTGACGATCCGCTTTTGCATCTCGAGGGGAATCACCCTTGCAAAAACAGTAACGGCAATCAACAAAACCAGCGCGATCTGAAGTTTGCCATTTCCGGGCAGAATCCACGAAAAAAGAGACCGCCTAACAATAGGAATTTGTTCCTTTTCCATAACAGCGATTCCCTCTTTTAAAGTGACGACGGATTTTTAGAACAGAAAACATTTTCAAATATCACACTGCCGGCAGCCGGGTCATCAATGTTTAAATGTCATGGCAATTTTGGCACAATAAGTGCTTTTATCGGCAATGTCCAGTTTATTTCGAAA
>JAPLJE010000542.1 GCA_026388755.1 Deltaproteobacteria bacterium
CTACAAGGATACCCAATGTGGATTCAAAATCTTTACAAAAACCGCCGCACAACTGCTTTTCAGCCAGCAGAAACTGAACAGCGTGATCTTTGATCCGGAAATCCTATGGCTTGCCAAAAAAGCCGGATTCCGGACCGCGGAATTTCCCGTGAGCTGGCGCCACGTAGGAAATTCCCGGATCCAGTACGACAGCTTGAAAAAATCCGTCTTCGTCTTTCAGGAACTCTTTCGCATCCGCAAACTGCACAGATGAAATACCATTACCAAACGACTGATGACCGAGTCAGTTCGATCCAGGATAGGAGTAAATTCTGGATGAAAAATTTTACCATTTCCCGGGAAGATCCAGATAATTTCAGTGTCTCATCAGTGAGCTATTTATTTGGATTCATAGACTTATCTTCATTAACGACATGCACCGTAACTGAATGATAATAAAGTGGCGTATCCAGTTTGCCATTCGGATTTTCATCCACGCCGAAGTAGAACGTATAGTCTCCTAAAGGCAACTGAGCATTATATACGATCAATGACGAGAAATCCGCCAGTGGAATCTGACATGTCATGATGATTCCGGGAGTCCATCCAGCCGGATAAACCCAGGAATAATAACCCCAGGGGGAGCTGAGTATCACCCACCAGTCAAACAGCTTTCCTGATTTGTCACCTGAATCGAGACTGAGATCGATGGAAATGGGCAATTTGGATGATTCCGTAACTGAAGGAATATCCTTTCCATTGGCTTTGATGAGCGGCTTAGGCGTTTTATCGGGCTGAATGCCGATTGCAGCTCCTTGATAAGTCGTAGCTGTCCAGTTATATGATCCGGTAACAAAACTGTCGGGAACATACCACCCGTCATAACTGCCACCCCATCCCATGTTGATGTGAACCGTTTCCGATGGAGCGTCCCGGTAGCCATCCACCACAATTGCATGACCTCCAGCATTGGGGTCTCTGACACGCAATGCGGAAGGCCGACCATTTTGAACCTCGTTCTTAAATACCTGCATCCAGGCGCTTGCGTTATCATAATTGGATCTGCTCACCCAGGTTGCCGTATCCTTATACCTGAAATAGGTTTTAAGTACATTCGGCGTATCAGAAGTCGATGCTGAAGAAAGTTTGCATCCGTAGTCCATTTGAAAAGCAATGCCTACATCGGCGCAGAGTTTGGACACGGCATCTTTTTGTGTGGACGTGTCACTGCTGTCCGGAGAATTGGGCATATTGGCCCAATCGTAAGTGCTGCTGGAGAATTCCCGGCCCAATGTTACCGTAGTCGAGCCATTATACCAGAGGTAAGAAATATTTCCCGCACCGGTTTTAGGATGTGACCAGAACTTCATGATTTGCGAAGCCGCTGTGGCCACACATCCCACGATGGTTCTGCATCCGTTTGAATCCAGAGGGCACTGTTGGTTCTGTGGATCTCCCTGAGCCCAGGTCGTGGTCATTAATGGCCCAAGAGAAAGCGATTCGGTTCCGGCAGCATATCGGAGATACTCCCGGTCAAACCGGGTGGCATTGCTGAAAAGCGCCCATGCTTTCACGTCGGGACTTTGCTGTAAAAGAACCTTCATTGCATCAGAATCGATGCCATGGGCATCAATGGCCTTTCCGATTTGTGATATTTCA
>JAPLJE010000555.1 GCA_026388755.1 Deltaproteobacteria bacterium
CCAGTCTTCCAGTTCCAGCTTGCCACGCTCGGCAAGATAGCGGAAAACAGGCGACAGCCCAAAAGACTCATGAGCCCAGTAAGCAAATTCAATGCGCTTGATCGAAAAATGATCCGGTGCAATCGCCATGGCGCCGCCCAGATAATCCATTGCCATACCGCTGGATTGAAACGAAAACGTCATGTCTTTAAATCCATGCCGGATCATTTCATGGCAGGTGGCAATCGGCTGACGGATATTGACGAATCCGCCGATCGCCACATTGTCACCGTCTTTAATGAAGGTGTCCACCGCCTCTTTTAAAGTACAGCGCTTGTCTCTTTTGGATTTATCCTTGTTAACCAGCACCGCTCTTGCTTCATCCGGCGTCAACCCTGTCCAGAACATAAAATCCTTTCATTCATGAAAGCAGGATCATTATTTCAACCACCCGATCCAACTGAATGCCACGCTTAATAACTTTGTTACATTATATATTATAACAATCATCAAATCCAAATACCCATAAATATATCATATTGATATTAATATAATTATATATCATCTCTATCCACAATACAAACAAATGATTAAATTATTTTCAATATATATAACAATATTATCTATTGATATTATTAGTATTTCTATAGCAACCTAAAACAGGATAGAAAATGAACGTAACAATGTTTCATTTTTGATATATGAATGAATTTATTCTGTCAAGTGGAAAAAGACAACTCCGAAGTTTCAACTAAATCCCGGTTTCCGGCATGAGATGCATTCCCCGCTCAGCCGAAAAGGCGGATGCCCTGATGAAGGTCACTATCACCCATATCAAGACGGAGCGTATCGTTGCTGATAGCTGGTGGCAGGAGATTATTTTTTCCCAAAACCGACGGTTTGTGAAAAAATGACTTTCTGGTCTTCTCGCAGTTTCATAGCTTTAGCCAGGGCAGGTTTGTCTATTGGGCTCTAAATGCAGCCATAGGCATTCTTAACTGCGGATATCCCATATTTTCTTTCAAGACGACGCACAACGAAATGGCCATGCGCCATATTCTGGAAATGGTTAATAAAAAATGTATTGATTAACGCCCCGCCAACTGAACCAATTGCAGGTAAAGCTTGTGCTGCGGCTTTCTCGGAAACTTGAATACTGAATCGGTCTGCAACTTGAAAAATAAGCCGGATAAGTGCCGGCGCACCTTCTTCAGCAATTCCTTTTTCTGCGATATATTCTGCGGCTTTTGTTACAGACTTTGCCAATGCCGCGCGTACGGCAAAATAACCTGTCCCCGTACCATCATCGCCCTTGCTTAATCCCCCTAAAGCAAAGACTTCGATGCAGGCTATTTTGGATTCGATGCTGTTTATGTGTTCTCCCTCACTTCTGGCAATATCGGCAATGGACCTTAACATGATCGTCGTTGATATGGGAAGCTCAATTACCAATGCCGGCAGCCCAAAGAAACCACCGACTCCACCTGTTGCAGCAACTGCTAATTTATGCCAAAGATTGGACGATTCTTTTCTTGGATTGGTATCCATCGTGACGACTGCCGCATTAACTGACATGAATAAAACCGCGCGAGTTACCGCTCCAATAGCCGCATTCCAGCTCTTCGGAAGAAGCTCGAACCCTTTCTGAATTGGAGCTCCAAGCAAATCTGTTATTTTTGCGGCAATGCCAGGATTCTCTAATAACCATTTGGCGGCCTTCAAATCCTCCATATCTTCTGGCTGAATACTTATCACGACAGAATACTCCGCTTTACTATTCATCATAGATCCCGATTTCCTGGTTCCATTATATTACACGAGAAATCTCCTTAAATGGTTTAGAACCGTCGATCCGGTATTCCGATGGAACTTTCAAACGCCGGATTGATATATAAGATCGTTCGTCTATTATCGGTAATGAGAACATTTTCTTCGGCTTGTTCGACTACCGACGAAAACAGGGTTCGCTCCTCATCAATGCGTTTTCTATCGGTAATGTCAATTCCTATTCCGACGAAATACGGTTTGCTATCTATGGTTAATGAACAGGCCGTAAAGTACATGGGTATTTTTGAGCCGTCTTTTC
>JAPLJE010000179.1 GCA_026388755.1 Deltaproteobacteria bacterium
ATTGAGACCGTTCAGCAGAAAGTTACGGTCAGCGAATTTTTCGAGGATATGTTCAACAACATTCTGGAAGCGCGGCGGTATGAAAAGAATTTTCTTTTTTATCACGACAGACGCAGTCTGGATGAAAACCTCATCTATATCAATAAAGCCATTGAAATTTCGACAAACATCAATAAAGATATCGAGCGGGTAGCCGGGAAGGAATATCATCGGTTCCAACTGGACTTAAATGATTACAAATCCATGATCGAAGCGTTTGTATCCCAGCAGGACAGCATTGTCACCGAAAAACAGGATGAATCGATCCGTTTGAAGGGAAAAGCCATCGGCGACTTTGCGGAGAAACTGCTTTCTCTAAAGCGGCAAAGAATCCATCTGGCGCTTGCCGGAATACTGGGACTGCCATTTGTATTTCTGGCGATTTTTGTCGTGCTTTCCATGCTGATTGCCCAACTGCTTTTTAACAGAATCCTCAAACCCCTTGCCCTGATTCGCCGAACTATCGACCGGGTCGCTCTGGGAGACCTCAGCCCCATCCACTATGAAGAAAACGCCAGGGATGAAATTTCCATGTTGATTTATGCCTTTAACCGCATGGCCGGGGAACTGGAATCCAAACAGGAGCAGTTGGTGCAGTCCCGGAAAATTGCGGCCATCGGCACATTCACCGCCGGCATCGCCCATGAATTGAACAACCCGATCAACAATATCTATCTGACGGCCGAATCGATTCTGGAAGATTACAATACGCTTTCCGAATCGGAAGGCAGGGAAATGCTTTCGGATGTGCTGAGCCAGGCCGAACGGGCCGGGGATATCATCAAAAATCTTTTGGATTTTTCGCGAAACGAGATGCCTTCGTTTACGGAGCTGGATATAAAGGAAGTGATTCAAAAAGCGCTCAAGCTGGTCAAAAACCAGACCATGCTTTCCGGGATTGGGGTGGAGTCTGCCATTTCTCAGGATATCCCCAGCGTTCGAGGTAATTTTCGCAATCTGGAGCAGGTTTTTTTAAATCTTTTCATTAACGCCATCCAAGCCATGCCAGGCGGCGGAACCATCATGGTCAACGCATCCCGCACGTCTGATCAATACATCAAGATCACTGTTCAGGACACAGGTGTCGGCATCAAACCGGATGACCTGGAACATATTTTTGAGCCGTTTTACACCACAAAGGCGGTTGGCCGGGGAACAGGTTTGGGACTTGCGGTAACTTATGCACTGGTCAAAAAACATGGGGGATATGTTGAAGTGCAAAGCCAGGTGAATAAAGGCACGACGTTTTCAATTTACCTGCCGGTTCCGGACATGAACGGGGAAGCCTTATGAACATTCGCATTGCAGTCATCGATGATGAACGGATTGTCGGAAGCCGCCTGAAAAATGCCCTGGAAAAGGCAGGGGAAGACTCGCTCGACTGTGCCTACGATGTCGAAGCATTCACCGTGGTCGAACCTTTTTTCCAGCAAATGGCCAGCAAAGGATTCCATCTGGTTTTCACGGATCTGAAAATGCCGGACGCAGATGGCATGACGGTGCTGGAGCGGGTTAAAAAAATGAGCCCGGATACGGAAGTCATCGTCATCACCGGTTACAGCTCCATCGATTCAGCCATTGAAGCCATCAAAAAAGGCGCTTATCATTACAGCGTCAAGCCGCTCAAGCTGGATC
>JAPLJE010000131.1 GCA_026388755.1 Deltaproteobacteria bacterium
CACATAAAGACCAGGCATTTCTGAGCAGGTCGCTGGTGACCATTCACACCGATGTTCCTCTGTCTGTTCACCTGGAAGATTTCAAGGCGCACACCCCGGACACGGCAGCACTGGCAAAGCTATTCAAGACCCTGGAGTTCCGGCAGCTCCAGCAGGAGTATCCGGTTCCGACCAACTTAACCCAGAAACACTACACCGCTGTGATGACCCGGGAAGAACTGAATCAACTGGTTTCAAACCTGTCTGGCGCACAGATCCTTTCCCTAGATACCGAAACCACATCCGTAGACCCCATGAAGGCCGAACTGGTCGGCCTGTCATTTTCCGTAACAGCCGGCCAGGCTTTTTATGTTCCGGTTGGCCATGTTTATCCGGAAGCGCCGACCCAATTGGATCTTGGCCTTGTCCTGAACGCCATCAAGCCCATACTGGAAAATCCCGCAATACCCAAACTCGGTCAGAATATCAAATATGATGCTATTGTACTGGCCCGCTACAGCATTCACCTGCAGGGAGTTGTCTTTGACGACATGTTGGCCTCTTATCTCATCAACCCCTCGCTTCGGGCCCACAGCCTGGATCAGATTGCCCTGGATCATCTCAATCACAAAACCATAACTTTTCAGGAAGTCACCGGCAAAGGCGCTTATGCCGGATTTCAGGCGGTCCCCATTGAATCGGCAACGCCATATGCCTGTGAGGATGCGGATATTGCCCTGATGGCAAGAGAAGTACTTCTTCCCAAGCTGGAATCCCTGGGCCTGATGGATCTGCTGGAACGCGTGGAAATTCCCTTGATTGGGGTGCTGATGCGAATGGAAATGCGCGGGGTCAGTGTGGACTGCGACCGCCTGAGGCTTCTGTCCAAATCCTTTGAGAGCCAGATATCGGAAATGGAAACCCGGATTTATGCAACGGCTGGGGAAACCTTTAATATCCAGTCCCATCAGCAGCTCGGACAGATCCTGTTTGAAAAGCTCAAACTCCCGACTCAAAAAAAGACCAAAAAGAAAACCGGCTATTCAACGGATGTGGAGGTCTTAACGCAGCTGGCCATCCACCATGAGCTGCCGGATCTCGTTTTAAGACATCGCACTCTCTCCAAGCTAAAATCCACCTATACCGACGCACTTCTGGATCTTGTTCACCCAGAAACGGGCCGGATTCACACCTCTTACAACCAGACTGTTACCGCCACCGGCAGGCTCAGCAGCTCGGATCCGAATCTTCAGAATATCCCCATTCGCACCGAAGAAGGCCGGCAAATCCGCAGCGCCTTTATCCCTCGGGAAGGCTGGGTCATGGTATCCGCAGATTATTCCCAGATCGAACTTCGGATTCTGGCGCACTGTTCAGAAGATCCCCTATTGATCGATGCGTTTATCAAGGATGAAGATATTCATTCCCGGACTGCCTCGGAAGTCTTTGGGGGACTTCCTGGCATGTTGACGCCCGAACTTCGCCGGCAAGCCAAGATCATCAATTTCGGCATCCTCTACGGCATGGGAGCGTTCAGCCTGTCCCGGGAACTGGGAATCAGCCAGAAAATGGCCAAAGCCTATATTGATCAGTATTTCAAGAGATATCGGGGCGTCCGGGACTATACCGAACAAACCATTGCACTGGCCAGGCAGACGCTGAAAACCAGCACGCTTCTGGGAAGAATCCGCCTGCTTCCGGATATCAACAGCCAGAACAGCAATGTCCGTAGCTTTGCCGAACGGATTGCCGTCAACACCCCGATTCAGGGAACGGCCGCAGATCTGATCAAACTGGCCATGATTCAAATGGATGCGGATTTTTCCGAAAAAGGCTTCCAGGCCGCCATGCTGATGACGGTTCACGACGAGCTGGTATTTGAAGTCCCGGAGCACGAGATGGAAGCGGTGGCAACCCGAATCCGGACATCA
>JAPLJE010000620.1 GCA_026388755.1 Deltaproteobacteria bacterium
CCGTGCATTCGCCGGATGCATTTTCAGGGAAATGATAAATTCACGGGAAATGGCCTCAATAACTTCAAAGCCTACATTGTGACGGGTTTTTGTATACTTGGTTCCCGGGTTTCCGAGCCCGACGATCATAAAGCATTTCTGGTATCCACACTGCGTTTCGGTTGCTTCGGATTCGTTTTCTGCCATCCATGATCATCCGACGATTACAGTGCTGTCATTCAGATCACTTACCTACAGCAGCCGGAGAACCTTCAGCGCCTGATTCTTCTCCGGGAGCTTTTTCATCGGATTTGGTGCTGAGGATGGTTAAAATCGTGTAATTTGTATCTGCCGGGATTTCAACGTTCTCAGCGACCTTCAGATCCTTGACGTGGATGGAATCCCCGATTCCCAGATCCGAAATATCAATCTGGATGGATTCCGGAACGTCAAAAGGCAGACAGAGTACTTCAATCTCCCGCTCGATGATCTGAAGCATACCGCCTTCTTCAATCCCCTTTGCCTTGCCTTTGGCAACGACAGGAACATTGACGGTGATTTTGCGGTCTTTTGAGATTTCGTAGAAATCCACGTGAAGAAATTTTCTGGACATCGGGTGAATCTGCAGCTCTTTTATCATGGCAGTACGGCTGCCGGTTTGAGCATTCTGGACCGCCATATTGAAGATGATCTGGCTGACAGCTGCCTTTTTCAGGGCATGCTCCAAATCCAGGGATGAAATTGAGAGCATTACAGATTCGGTTCCCGGTCCGTAAAGTACGGCAGGAATATTTCCCTCCCGCCTCAGCGCCCGTGAAGGACTGTTTCCGGCTGATGTTCTCATATTAGCAGTAAGTTCAAGTATCTCCAAAAAAACCTCCTTATTCTATTCTTAAATCCGTAATGGATGATGCCTACTCGTTTATACAAATAATGAAGTTACCGAATCCCCTCTGTGACTTCGAATGATGGCTTCCCCCACCAGGCGGGAAATGCTGAGAACCTTGAATTTTCCACAGGCAGCCGCATCATTTTTCAGGGGGATGGTATCGGTGACAATAAAACTTTTTAATGAAGACGTCATGATCCGCTCAACCGCCGGACCGGAAAGAACTGGATGCGAGCAGCAGGCATGGACTTCACTGGCACCTTTATCCATAATCACGGCCGCAGCCTGGGTCACGGTTCCGGCGGTATCGACCATGTCATCCAGGATGATGGCGATTTTTCCTGAGACATCCCCGATAAGGGCCATTGCCTTGGCTTTGTTGGGCGCCTCCCGACGTTTATCCACAATGGCAAGACCTGCATTCAATCGTTTGGCAAAAGCCCTGGCTCTTTCAACACCGCCGGCATCGGGAGAAATTACCACGATGTCGCCCTCAAATTTATTTTTGATGTATTCCAGTATCACCGGGGCCGCAAACAGGTTGTCCACAGGAATACTGAAAAAACCCTGAATCTGGCCTGCGTGAAGATCCATGGTAATCACCCGGTTGGCACCGGACACCGTAATAATATCGGCAACCAGCTTGGCGCTGATCGGAACCCTTGGCGCCACTTTTTTATCCTGCCGGGCATAGCCGAAATAAGGCATGACAGCCGTAATTCTTCGGGCAGACGACCGTTTAAAGGCATCGATCATTAACAGGAGTTCCACAAGG
>JAPLJE010000166.1:0-1479 GCA_026388755.1 Deltaproteobacteria bacterium
ACAAGGATCTGGTTCTGGATGATTCTGCTTTTCAGCAGCCCCTGCTGATTCCAGGAGTCACCGCGACCACAGAGCCTTATGATGCGCCCAATGGCGCATTCTGCGCCAATTTCAACACCGTCAACTTTCAGAAAGCATCCGGCGGCAAATATGTCAGTGCGGAGCCCCAAACCCCACTGGTTCCTTTTGCAATATCTCGAATCCGTGCTTCGGGAACGGACTCTGGAAGGATCGTGTTTTCTCATTCTCAGGGAGAAATCGTTCTGTATGCCGGGCATTTGGTCGCCAGTTTCCTGTCCCAGCAGGGAATGTCCTCTTCCGGAAAGATACGAATCGGTAGGGTTGAAGATGGGGATCGGCTCCTGATCCGCTATGTGTCCCCATATCTGCTGACAGACGTGATATCCAGGCTCATGGAATATTCCAATAATTTTATCGCCAATCAGCTATTCATTGCCGCCGGCATACAGGCGTATGGA
Organism: Deltaproteobacteria bacterium; assembly: GCA_026388755.1. Taxonomy (GTDB): domain Bacteria; phylum Desulfobacterota; class Desulfobacteria; order Desulfobacterales; family Desulfatirhabdiaceae; genus RAAP-1. Next base: position 480 of record JAPLJE010000166.1, read on the forward strand.
CTTCCCGGTACAATCGATAAGGGCATTCGGGCATCTCAAGAATTTCTGAGAAAAGAACTGCAAATCGAATCCGTTCAACTTGCCGAAGGATCGGGAATTTCAAGGGAAAACAGAATTTCCGCCATGCAAATGGATCAGCTCCTGGTAAGGTTTTATCCGTATCGGCAGTTGATGCGAAGGCAGGGAAACGAGATGTTTAAGACCGGAACGCTGGGCGGGGTTCGCACCCGGACGGGATATATCGAGGACGGCAAAGGGGAAAGCTACCGGTTCGTGGTCATGATCAACACCCCCGGCAAAACCGCTGATCCCGTGATGGAAATCATCCGCGGGCTGGCCGGCTCATGAAAGCGATAGCGGCGGCAGGTTGAGAATTCGGCGTCCCGGCCCCAGCTTTTTCAGCTTTTCGGCTTTTTAACTTCCTGGCAGGTTTCCGTGTGAATCTGTCCACTGGTGATATGCGCATAGGCGCTGTGATTGTGAATGGATTCAAAATTCTCCGCACTGACGGAAAACCAGGTGATGTTGTTGTCCGCATAAAGCTTTTTGGCGACATCTCTGACGATGTCTTCGACAAATTTGGGGTTGGTAAAGCCTTTTTCCGTGACAAATTTTTCATCCACCCGCTTCAGGATGGAGTAAACTTCGCAGGATGAGCAGGTTTCAACCAGTTCGATCATGTCTTCCATCCAGATGAATTTCTTGAACCGGGTGCTCAGCCGGACCTCACCCCGCTGATTGTGGGCGCCCACCTCGCTGATTTCCTTGGAACAGGGGCAGACCGATGAGATCGGAACGATCACCTCGGAAACCAGATCGATTCCGCCGGAAGGATCGCTGGAACCCAGAATCCTGCAGGTGTAATCCATCAGGCCGGGAGCCCCGCTGACCGGGGCCTTTTTCTCGATGAAATACGGAAAAGACACCTCGATGTGGGCGGATGCGGCATTGAGATGTTTTTTCATCCGATCCAGCACCTCGGAGATGCGCTTGAGGGAGA
>JAPLJE010000166.1:1509-2270 GCA_026388755.1 Deltaproteobacteria bacterium
CGGAGATGCGCTTGAGGGAGATTTCCGGACGGAACAGATGAAGCAGCTCGACAAAACGGCTCATGTGGGTGCCCTTGTATTTATGCGGCAGATCCACATACATGTTGATGGTGGCAACGGTATGCTGGCGGCTGTTTCTGCGATCCAGAACCGTGATGGGGTAGCGGATATTCTTTATTCCCACCTTGTCGATGGGAATGTTGCGGTCGTCCCGCTGATTCTGAACGTCTTTCATGGATGTACTACAGGGCAGAGGAGGCGTCATGTCCGGATTCCCGTGTCTGTGTTGATTCATGTCGGTTTCCTGATCTCTTGCGGCGTTTCGAGTGGTCTTTCAGCAGATAATCCGTTCTCACATGACTCAAAGCCCTGAAAATATTTCCCTTGACATTGGCGTTGCCCAGGTAAAGCTGACCCAGCATCTCCTTGATCTCTTTGCGTTTGGATGTTCTGGATGTCGGGCAAGTGTTGTCAAAAACAGGAAACTGGTTTTCTTTGGCGAATTTTCGTATGATCGTCTCATCCACAAAGGCCAGTGGCCGGATCACGGTAAACTTTCCCTGAAAAAAACTCTGGGATGGCACCATGGTGCAGATTTCTCCGGCGTAACAGATATTCAAAAACAGGGTTTCAATGAGGTCATCCTTGTTGTGCCCCAGGGCCAGTTTTCGGCAACCCTGTTCATCCGCGATTTCAAACAGCCGCTTTCGCCTCAGGTGGGAACACAGAAAACAGGGGTTCTCCCGATTTTCCGTACTGTG
>JAPLJE010000067.1 GCA_026388755.1 Deltaproteobacteria bacterium
AAAGATATCGATCCTCCACCAGGAAGTCCCCTTTGGGAGGATAATGCAAGCGATATCCGGCATTGCCGATCATGGCGGCGGCAAAGGTTTCCCGGATCGTGCCTTCCAAAGGATTGTCGCAGAGTACATTGAAAAGATTCGGGTTGTCAAAATACAGTTTTTCCGGCTTGTTCAAAAGGCTTTTGGAATCCACCCTGCGGATGAGGCTTCCTGTCTCCATGTATCCCAGGTAGGCATAAAGGGTGCGAACGTTGATACCCGCTGCGCCGGCCAGTTTGGTGATCTTCAGTTCCATGGGCGGGGATTGGCAGATGAGTTCCATGATCCGGTTCAGTTTGTGGAGATTTTCCTTGTCGATGGCGTAAATGACCGCCAAATCCGAATCGATCATCTGCCGGACCACCTCGATCAGCTTGATCGGATAATCCCGTCTCCCTTCCCGGTAAAATGGATATGCGCCGTAGGTGAGATAGTCACGGTACAGTTTTAAAATCTTATGGTCTTTGAGCTGATGGACGATGTTTATGGTAATCCCGGGATGCTCCTGAACAAGTGTCTTCAGGTCCATTGACGAAAAAGTAATGCCGGTTTCCAGTTCAACGAATTCACGAAATGACAGGCAGGGAAGGGAATGGATCACGGCCCTTCGGGAAAGGTCCACCTTGGCATTATCGATGTGCAGTGCCGAGGACCCAGTAAATACCACCTTCAGGGAAAAGGTGTCGTAGATGGCCTTGAGATCGGCGGCAAATCCGCTTTGTTTGTGAATTTCATCAATCACAAGCAGTTTTCCGCCGATTTTTTCAAAGGATTCCGCAATGTCAAAAACCCGTGCCGCATTGACGCGGGGGTGATCAGCGGTGATATAAAGCACTTCCGTAGCCGCATAGCCGGATGCTTCAATGAATTGTTTGACAAGGTTGGTTTCCAAGCGTTACATTGGAAAGCAGGATCAATTGGTCGATATTCATGATGCTCCGTGTTTGGTTCGGGTGAGGGGCTGCAATGAAGTGATTTGTATTCCTATGCAATGAAATTCTATTAAAGTTTGTATTCGAATGCAACAATTAATCTGAGTCGAGTAACTCCGTCAGATGCATGCTGATTTAGGCGCCCCTGATGATCCGCAAGGAATGGTATCTCTACAGCCTTCCAGCTTCCAGAAAACTGAAGTATCCGGTTCGGTTGAAGATGATGTGGTCCAGTAGCCCGATACCTACGATTTCACCCGCCGCTTTGAGTTGGGCGGTGATGTTGATGTCGCTTTGCGACGGTTCCACACCGCCGCTGGGGTGATTGTGGGCAACGATGACCGCCGAAGCCCGGTCGGACAGTGCGTCCGCGAATACTTCGCGCGGATGCACCGGACTTCGGTCAATCAGGCCAATCGAAACGACGCGGATCGAGGTGCGGATCGAGGCCGGGCCAACGTATCATCATGATATCTCATCAATAGCATTCGAGAAATAGGCATTTTAAACACTAATATCGCTGTTTTCTGAGGCAAAATTAACCAAATTGGCCGCCTCTGATTCTCAAAGCTCTCATATACCACAGGCGTTGAGCACTTTCCCTCCGTTCGCTCTTATGCCAGGTTGTCGCTTAAATTTATATATTTATGAATGCCCCCCTCTGCTCCTGACACCCTATCCCATCCCACCTCTGTCACTTTGGCGAAAACGGACAATAGAACTTTCGATCCAAGAGGCAAAGCGCATGGTAGTGTGAACCAGCAATGGAATCCCAACCCTGCGATCTGTCAGCCAACAGATCCAGGAGTCCCTCTGCATCAGGATCAGTTGCCAATTCGGTTAATGCCTCCGACGCCGCCCGGCGAACACCCTCGTCCTTGTCCTTGAGCATGCCGGTAATGAGGCCCAGGTCATCGCGGGTGCCGAACTTGACGAATGCCTCCATCGCCGTCTGGCGAACAACATCGTCCTTGTCCTTGAGCATGCCGGTAATAAGGCCCAGGTCATCGCGGGTGCCGAACTTGACAAATGCCCCCATCGCCGTCCGGCGAATACCCTCATTCTCGTCCTTGAGCATAGTGGCAATGAGGCTCAGGTCGTCGCG
>JAPLJE010000266.1 GCA_026388755.1 Deltaproteobacteria bacterium
ATCCCCATCGGTTTCGCCGGGCTCTCCAGCATGCAGAAATACCAGATCCAGATCAGAGCCATACCCCAGCTCAATTCCGCCCAGTTTTCCATAGGCAATCACTGCAAATCCTCTGCTGCAGGCAATCCCCTCAAGCGAGCTGGACGGTGATCCGTGTTTTGAAACCAGATGATTCCAGCATAGCTCCTGCACCTGATTCAGCACCGTTTCAGCGATCTCTGTCAAATGATCGCTGGTTCGCATGAGCGGAAGCGATCCAGTCACGTCCGCAGCCGCCACACGCAGCATATTGACCTGTTTAAAGATACACAACTGCTCGATCTGATATTCCAGATCCTGGGAAGGAACCAGACGCATTTTTTCCGTGATTTCAGCCTCCAGTTCTGCCTTTCCGGGAGGGGTGTACAAAGTGCGGGTATCCAGAAGCTCATCCAGAAGGGCCGGATGTCGGGATAGCAATGTGGCAATCATCGAGCTGGCATGAGCCAGCTTCACCAGGTGAATCCGGGCATGCGAATTTTCCAGTAAAAGCGCCAGATAGCTGGTGCGACGCTCGATGGCCTTTAATATATCAATGACCCGGTTAAGAGCCAGATCCGGATGCTCCAGAGGAAGTATTTCCTTAAGAATATGGGGAATCAGGCGATCCAGCCGCTGCCGGCCTTCCCTGCTGAGCGAACGGGTGGCGGAATCCGCTCGGAGACTATTCAACAGATCCAGCACCGTGTCGGGATGGAGAAACCCCAGCTTCTGAAGTGATTTTTGATCCTGCTCACGGTCTGCCGGCGCCAGCCAGACGTCGCTCAAAACGGATTCCACGGACGGGTCGCAGACCGCTGAAGCGCTTGCTTGCGGATTTTCCAGAAGCGTATTGAAATGCTTATGGACCCGTTCCATTTGCTTTGATAATTCGCCAAAAAACGACTGTCTGTCCGAAAAGCCCATTGCAGCGGCAAGTCGCTCGCGCCCTAATGAATCCGCGGGAATCTGATGCGTCTGCTGATCGGAGAATTCCTGCAGCCGGTGTTCGGTCTGACGTAAAAAAACATATGCCTGAGACAGATGATCATACACTGTCTGCGATATCATCTGTTTTCCGGCAAGCAGGCCCAGCACCTTCAAAATCGAACGATCCTGAAGCTCGGGGCTGATTCCTCCCCGGGTCAGCTGAAAAATCTGTCCGAAAAATTCAATTTCCCGGATGCCGCCTGGACCGAGTTTAATATTTCCCTCCATGGATTTTCGGCTGACTTCCCGGGAAATTTTCATTTTCATTTCCCGCAGCGCGTCAAAAACGCCGAAATCCAGGTACCGCCGAAATACAAAGGGTTTCAGGTTTAAAAGCAACTGGGAACCGGCCTCCAGGTCTCCCGCGGCAACACGTGCTTTGATCCAGGCATAACGCTCCCATTCCCGGCCCTGGCGAAGGTAGTAATCCTCCATATTGTCAAAGCTCATCACCAGAGGGCCATTTTCGCCAAAAGGCCTTAAATTGCTGTCCACCCGGAACACAAACCCCTCAGAAGTCGGCTTGGACAAGACGGCAATCAGCCGCCGGCAGAGATGACTGAAAAAAGCCTCGTTGCTCATTTCCCCAGGTCCGTTCACCGTATAGCCGGCATCCGGATAGGCAAATATCAGATCGATATCCGATGAAAAATTCAATTCTCCGGCGCCGAGCTTACCCATCGCCAGCACCACCAGCCTTTGTGGCGTTCCTTCGGCATTCACGGGGGTTCCGAATTCCTGGCAAAGTCTGGCGTACAATATTGATTCCACACGATTCAGACAGATATCCGCCAGGGTAGACAGACAATCCATGGTTTCCTGAAGGTCCGCCCATCCAGCCAGATCCCTCCAGGCAATACGGACCATTTCCTTTCGCCGAAAATGCCTCAGATACGTTCCCAGGGAAGTTTCATTCAGTTCATTCGGCAAACACTGCTGAAGTTTGGCGCCATACGCTTCCTTCGAATACATACGGAAAAGGTCTCCGCCCTGAACTAGATCCTGAAGAATCAGCGGATAGCGGATGCAGCTTTGCGACACAAATTCACTGAAAGCCAGAACCGGACGAAGGGATCCGCCGAAGATATTTTCCGAAAAGGCAATCCTCTGATGCTGGGCGGAGTTCTGCAATGCTTCCCATTTCTGGCTGGCTTCTGTTGCCAGCTTTTCTGAAAGCTCAATGTACAATTTCATAACCTCCCGGCGACTTTCATAAAAAAAGGGCATCTCTTTTTTCAAAAGATGCCCTTCGAATGGTAACGCAGTAAATAATTAAGACCGGACTTCTTCCTTAACACCAACCGCCATTTTATAGAGAATGGTCAGCACCAGGAACCCCGCACCGTAAACACCTATCGTAATGAGAATCTCGGGGAACGTGGGCGAATATTCCGTGACATGGTGAAGGGGGGACGGCACAAATCCGCCGGAGATCATTCCCAGCCCTTTGTCAATCCAGGTTCCGGCGAAAACCATGATACAGGCAACTGTCAGAACACTTTCATTTTTGCGGGTGACGGGATTGACTAGTAGAATGATGCTGAGAACCATCAGGGCCATAGATGTCCACATCCAGGTAACCAGCGAACTCTTCCCCTGAAGTCCGACAAACAGGTACTTCAAATGATCCATGTGCTCGGGAATCTGGCTGTAAAACACCACAAACACTTCGCAAAGAAAGAAAAAGACATTCAGGCAGATGGCGTATGCAACGATTTTGGCCAGAGACTGAATCTGCTCTTTGCCCGGATCAAAATTGGTAACCTTGCGAATAATCATGCACAGCAGAACCAGAAGGGCCGGACCCGCGGCAAACGCCGAGGAAAGAAACCGGGGGGCCAAAATGGCTGTTAGCCAGAATCCCCTGCCAGGAAGACCGCAGTACAGATAAGCTGTGACTCTATGAATGCCCACTGCCCAGGGAATGGAAATATAAATCAGAGGCTTCAGCCACATCGGGTAATGCACATTGTTTCTCTCCGCCTCGAGCACATTCCAGCCGATCACGATGTTCAGGAAGAGATAGCCGTTCAAGACGATCATGTCCCAGAACAGGACGGAATTGGGCGTTGGGTAAAGAATAACATTGAACATGCGCATGGGCTGCCCAAGATCCACCAGGATAAAGAGCAGGCACATGGTAATGGCGGCAATGGCCAGAAATTCACCCAGAATGGTGACCTTGGCAAAGGCCTTGTAATTGTGTAAATAATACGGGAGTACCACCATCACGCCTCCGGCCGCAACCCCGACCAGAAAGGTGAACTGGGCGATGTAAAACCCCCAGGATACGTCCCGACTCATGCCGGTGATTCCCAAGCCGAATCCGAGCTGATGCAGGTAAGTTCCGAATCCGATCCCCACGAGAACCAGAAGCGCTGTTATCCAGCCGAAATATTTTTTGTTTCCTTTTAAGGCTAATTCAAGCATAACCACCTCACACGATATAGTAAACTGAAGGCTCTGTTCCCAGGCTCTGTTTCCGTCGAATGGTGAAATTGGATTTTAACAATTCCCTGACCGCGGAGTTGGGATCAAAGAGATCCCCGAATGTCAGGATGCCATTGGACGCCTCGACGCAGGCCGGCATTTTTCCGACCGCAATCCGTTCAGCACAGTAATTGCATTTTTCAACGACCCCTTTCATTCGGGTTGGATATTCCTTGTTGGTTTCCTTGATAAACGGCCGGGGATCCCTGAAATTAAAGCTTCTGGCGCCGAAAGGACAGGCAGCCATGCAGAACCGGCACCCGATGCAGCGGTGAAAGTCCATCATGACGATACCGTCGCTTTCCCGCTTAAACGTCGCCTTTGTGGGACAGGCCCGCACGCAGGGCGGGTTTTCGCAATGATTGCACAGCACCAGAAACGGAACATGTTCCGCATGCTCGCTCAGGAATTTGTTGGTTTCTGTCGGAAACGCATAGTGGTACTCTTCTTCCCATATCCATTTGATTTCGTGGTTTTTGTTCTCCATCTTGGGAACGTTGTGAATTTTGTGGCAGGCGCTGATCATGGGTTCCAGATCAGAGGCTTTCTTCACCTTGCGCGTATCAATGACCATGGCCCACTGCTTGGCCTTGAGCGCGCCGTCCCCTATTTTGATTTCAACCTGGCCCGCAACCTCTCCCTGTCCGGATGCCAGAACATCCAGAACCGGTTTGGCGCCGATGCCCAGAACAGCAACCCCGGCCATTGTCAAGAAGCGTCTTCTGCTGCTTTCCATCACTTTGTCTCCTTCGGTTTGTCGATATGGCAGTCAAAGCAGTAAGGTCTCACCGAAGCATAGTCATGGCATTTGTCACAGAATTCAGCCTTGTTCGAGTGACAATCCAGGCAGGTATTGGAAAGACTCATGGCAAATGCCTTACCACTGGGATTGACATAAGTATTGTCGGAATTTCTGACTACCGAATGCCGCCAGACATCCAGAAGCTGCATGTGTTCAGCCCTCATATACGCTGTCGGCATCACGCATTCTTTTGCCGCCTTGGCCTTTTCGGTCAGCTTGAGCTCCGGACCGGGCGTAGCCTTTCCGGAATTGTACCAGAAAGGGAATGTAAACAAGGCGATAAAAATGACCAATCCCGCAATGATATATTTCTTGTCATTCATTATTCATCCTCCATTCCTGGCAGCGGCTCTCCGCGCAGGTTCGTGGTTCTTTCTCCTTCTCCGGGAAGGATCAGCGCATTGGCCACCATTTCGGTAACCCCCGTAACGCCGACCCCCGGCACCCAGTAATCCATCAGCGTTGGAAGCGCAGCCCGGTCAATGGCGCAGATCGTGGCCAGCATGTTGACCCCATATTTTTCGTGAACATGTTTGACGGCATTGGCTCTGGGGAGACCGCCGGTCAGCCGAAGTTCCATATTTTCACCGGCGTTCAGTCCCGAACCACTGCCGCAGCAGAAAGTCTGTTCCCGAATGGTGTTGGGCGGCATCTCATAGAAGTTGTTGGCCACGCTCTGAATGACATACCGGGGCTCATCAAACATTCCCATGCCCCGCGAGGGATTGCAGGAATCGTGATAGGTCAGGATAAGATTGTCGTTGCGGCTGGGATCCAGATTCAGTTTTCCGTGTTTGATCAGATCCGCTGTAAATTCCGAGAGATGAACCATCTTGGTGGATTTGGCGTTTTCAAATACCGTGCCGGTGATGGGAGAAACAGGCACCTCGAGAAAATCCGCAGGCCCGTTCAGGGTATCCATGTACTGGTTGATGACCCGCCACATGTGGCCGCATTCGCCGCCAAGAATCCATTTGACCCCCAGGCGCTTGGCTTCGGCATACATCTTGGAATTGAGCCGCTTCATCATTTCATGAGAGGTAAAGGAGCCGAAATTGCCGCCTTCGGAAGCATAGGTGCTCCAGGTGACATCCAGACCATATTCTTCCTTCAGATAATGGAAAAGAACCAAATAGCCCATGCAGGTGTAGGTGCCCGGATCGGCGAATACGTCTCCGGACGGCGTGATAAAGAGAATGTCTGCGCCTTTTTTGTTGAAATTGGGTTCCACCCGAACCCCGGTAATCTCCTCAAGGTCATCCACGAAGAACTCGAGCATGTCCTTGAATGCATGGGGCTGAATCCCCAGATGGTTACCGGTGCGATAACAATTGGCAACAGGCGTTGCAATCCAGTCGATGTTCAGGCCGATCAGGTTGAAGAGCTCCCGGGCCATCATCGTGATTTCAGCCGTGTCAATGCCGTAAGGGCAGAAAATCGAACACCGCCGGCATTCCGTGCACTGGAAGAAGTAATACCATAATTCCTTTAAAACGTCCATGGTCAAGGGTCTGGCGCCGGCCAGTCTTCCCAGAATCTTTCCCGCTGCGGTAAAATCATTGCGGTAAATGGAGCGAAGCAGTTCAGCCCGTAATACCGGCATGTTTTTGGGATCGCCGGTTCCGATGAAAAAATGGCATTTGTCGGCGCAGGCTCCGCAACGCACACAGATGTCCATAAACAGCTTAAAAGAGCGGAACCTCTCCAGCCTCACCTTGAATCCTTCATGAAGGATTTCCTTCCAGTTTTCCGGAAGCTTCCAGTCCTCATCCATCGGGTTCCACTGGTGCGGAAAAGGAAGGTGGGTGTATTCAACGCTTTTGGGATTTGCCGCATAACAGTACATTCCCTTACGAATATTCACCGGAGTGTCCATCCAGTCCGTCTGGGGCGGCTTTCGATCTATATCGGACAACAATTTATCTGGTTTTGGAAAGTCTGACATTTACTTACTCCTTTTCCACTGGCAGTCCAGCCTCTATCATTTTTTCCCTGAATTCTTCTTCATACTCTTCGTAGGTATGAACTTCAACAGGATAGTTCCATGGATTGACATGTCTGACTGCACGGGTGTTGCCGGGAAGATTTCGAGTGGGGCTCAGAAAAACTCCTCCCATGTGCATCAGCTTGCTGAAGGGGAAATAGGCCAACAGGATACAGACAAAAAACAGATGGACGTAAAATACCGCGCCGATGCCCTGGGGAATGGTCGGATGAAAGGAAACCAGGCCCAGCGTCAACTCTTTTGCCGCCCGGATGTTCACTTTTGAAAAATACCGCATCAGAATGCCGGTAAAGGCTATTCCGAAAATGAGAAAGAGAGGGAAGAAGTCGGCCGGCAGGGAAATGTATTTGACCTGGGGAATCACGATCCGCCGGATAAACAGAAAGGTCACCGCGGCCAGAAGCACCAAGCCCGATATGTAGACGCCGGGAACCCCGATTCTCACGACATCGGTCAGGACTTCAAGCCGGAAGAAACTGTCCACGGTTTCAACCAGTTTAATCAAGGCGGGAACCGGTTCCGTAAACAGGCGCAGATGCCGGACAATCACGGTCAGAAACGCATAGTGAAACGCAAGTGCCGCCAGCCACAGCCAGATTTCCAACTGAAACGCCAGCTTTGACCCTTCCTGAATGGAATTGCGGGTATTGCGGAAAAGCGACCGGAAACAGCATACTTCCAGGATCATCCGCACCACCACCGCGCCCGGCGTGAAGGGGTTCTCAAACTTGCTGGGTTTGATCCAGGGAAGCGATTTTTGCTGGCCGCAGGTTGAAGGAATGCGAAACGGCACGGCGGAACGCGCCCATCCCATCACCCGGTAGACAACGCCGGCAAGAAATGCAACCACCGCAACATAGGGTATGACGATCCCGAACAGAAGTTCGAGCCCTGCTGCCTCCACACCCAGATAGGCCAGCAGAAATAACGCAATCACTGCCAACAGGGAATACATGTACTTTACATTCATTGACCATCACCTCGCTCTGTGGCCCCGCGCATCAGCGTGCATTTTGCGGGGGACTAAAAAAAATATATTGAACGCTGTGGCTCGCAGGAACAAAGCCCCTTTTATGCCTTTAAGCCACTGACCCGAATAATCGTCATTTGTTGCAGTTGCCGTTTTTTGGCGGCGTTACCAGTCGCAGTCCCGGAGAA
>JAPLJE010000691.1 GCA_026388755.1 Deltaproteobacteria bacterium
AAAAGCATTCAAGCCGGTTGGCGCCAGCGAAGACGTCAGTGTGGATGTCCGCATCATCGCCGCCACCAACAAAATCCTTGAAGAAGAAGTGATTGCCGGACGATTCAGAGAAGATTTATTTTACCGCCTGAATGTGATCGGTATCCGCATGCCGTCCCTAAAAGAGCGAAAAGAAGACATCCGCCTGCTTGCCCATCATTTTCTGGAGAAATTTTCCCACCAAATGGGCAAGGAAATCACAAAATTGTCTTCATATGCCATTGATCTGCTGAATAAATATGATTTCCCCGGTAATATCCGAGAGCTTGAAAACCTCATTGAACGCAGCGTTGCGCTCTCCAATACCAATATTATCCTGCCCGAAAGCCTGGCCATTTCCCTTCACAAACAGATCCACAAGCGCCGCTGGATCGAAGGCATCAAAAACAAGCGGTTCGATCTGGACGATGTTGAAAACGGTGTTTCTCTGGATAACATCCTCGAAGAAATCGAAAAAGGCTATGTCGAAAAAGCCATGGAGCTGGCCAGAGGCGATAAAACCCGTGCCGCGGAGCTTCTCCAGATCAACCTGCGATCTCTGCGGTACCGTCTGGACAAACTGTCCATCAAAAAATAAACCCTCTCGGATTTTGATCAGGCTGAATCACGTTTTAGATACTGAGTTGGAAGATGGGGAAAAATGAAAAAGCTGACACTATTTTTACCCGGATGTTCTGGTGGATCGAACGACACAATATGATAACAAAGTATAGAAATCCAGAAAATATCGCTTGCATAAAGGGCAATTCTTTGGCAGTTATGACCGCAGGTGAAGAACGATGTGTTTGGCAGCTCTCATTGCCAAATTTTGTCAGACAAGTGACGAAAATTGGCATGCCGTCAACCCACCTCCATCGTTCCAGTCACACCGAAGAATGAAATTTTTTCATAACCTGTAGACATAAAACTTAAAAAACATAAAACCATCATTATTCGACCATGGCATATTCATTGCATGTATTCATGCCAAAGACTAACAGAACAAACAACAACCGTTCCATTCATAATTGATCATTCATTCAAGGAGGTTTACTATGCTACAGAAAATGACCCGCACCAATGAAAAAGGTTTCACCCTGATCGAGCTCATGATCGTTATCGCCATTATCGGTATTCTGGCTGCGATCGCCATTCCCAACTTCATCTCTTATCGTAACAAAGCTTTCTGCAGCGCTACAGAATCGGATGCTAACGGCATTGCTGCAGCGATTTCCGATTATTTTGCCGTTCCCAGCCATACCTCAACCCCAACAGGCCTTGCGTATACGACAACCAACCTTAATACGTTTACCATTACCGGCGCTGATCCCAACTTGAATATCACCATCACGGTTACGGATGCCAGCGGCCGATGCCCTGCAGATTATACCGGCGCAGCAACAACAGCAGTAAATCCAAAGGGATACTGGACGGGTCAAGTATATACAAAGCTTATCAATCCGTAATTTTTTATAATAATTTTTTATAATAAAAAAAAAGGGGGGGGTATCTCTCCCCTTTTTTTTAATTTTTTATTCCGATTTATGTTTGTATTTCCCCCATAGCCTATAAAAAAAGACAGCATCGGGTTTATCAATGACCTCCGATAATACCTCTAACAGGATGAAGCCAACCACCTGTTTCGGGTATTTTCTTATCTTATTCATCTGTGTTATCGTCTACTCCAATTCATTCCATGCCTCATGGCATCTCGATGATTATTCGAATATTATCAACAATCCAACCATACACATATCCAATCTTTCCCAGGGCTCTCTATTCCGGGCAGCCGGCTTGTTTCAAAATCTGAATTCTACCCATAACGGCATTCAATTCCGGCCAATTGCTTTTCTCACTTTTGCCATCAACTGGTATGCCGGAAAAGATCAGCCCGCCGGATATCATGTTGTAAACATTTCCCTTCATATACTATGTGCGGCAATCCTGTTTTTTTTACTGAAATCCCTGTTTTTAACACCCAATTTATCAGATTACTGCGAAGAGGATGAACAGAACATCGCTCTGCTGACCGCTGCTCTCTGGGCTATTCACCCGATTCAAATCCAGGCGGTCACCTATATTGTTCAGCGTATGGCACTGCTTGCTACACTGATTTATATCTCCGGCCTGCTTTGCTATGTTCAGGCCAGAATCCAAACGGAAAAAACGGTGAAATTTGGTCTGTTTTCGGGATGCATCCTATGTCTGCTGCTGGCTGTGGGATCCAAGGAAAACGCTGTTATTTTTCCCCTTTCACTGGCACTTACCGAAATTGTGTTTTTTAAAAACCTTTCCATGGGAACCCATCGCAAAACCAGCTTTTACATCATTATTGCCGCAATAATAACCACTGGAATTCTTTCCGCTTTGGTGGCTTATTCCACAATGCCAAACCCTATGGCATTCATTAACCGGATATCAGTAGTCCGACCCTTCACCCCGATGGAACGTTTGCTGACCGAATCCCGGGTCATCATCGGATACTTATCCCAGATTTTCTGCCCGTTGCTCACCCGATTCTCCATCGAACATTCTGTAGCCATATCCACATCGCTATGGGATCCGATCACAACACTGGCTTCCATCATATTGATTTCAGGGCTATTGGTGCTTTCACTTTTCCAATTACGAAATATGCCGATTCTTTCTTTCAGCATTTTATTTTTTTTATTAAATCATATTATTGAATCGACCGTCATTCCCCTGGAGCTGGTATTTGAACATCGCAATCATCTGCCGTCCGCCTTTATTTTTTTCCCGATTGCCACGGCAGGAATCAAGGGACTACGATATTATCAGCGGATGCGCCGGAAACCCATGTTTCTAATCTGTTTTACCGTAATGACCTTTTTTCTGATCGTACTTGGCGTAACCACCTATCTGCGAAATCAGGTGTGGGCTACAGAGAAAACTTTGTGGGAAGATGCCATGATCAAGGCCCCTTTTTCCGCAAGGCCCTATGGACGACTGGCATGGTACTACGAGACGAAAGGGCAATACAATAAGGCAATGGGCCTTTATGAAGCTTCTTTGTCAAAACAGTGGGCGAACCCTTCCTCCGCTTCCATAACTCTTTCGAATATGGCCGGAATTTATGCGGCCCAGCAGAATTATGAAAAAGCACTGGTTCTGTATGATCGTTCCATCGCAACGGATCCGACTTATACCAAGGCTCTGTATGACAAAGCTCAGATACTGACCACTCTGGGGGAATGGGACCAAGCGAAAGAAATCATGGTATCCCTGATTTCAATGGGAAAGCCCATATGGAATGATTTGAACCTGATGGGATTCATTCTTATGAAACAAGGTCTGACTGAAGATGCTCTAGAATATTTCAGAAATGCAAATAAACTGTCGCCCCAGAATGTGATGATATTTGTCAATATCGGAACTTCTTTCAGCATGATGGGGCAATACCAGAAAGCCGACTGGTTTTTGAAGCAGGCCAATCAAATGACAACAGGAAACATCATTCCGTTGTTTTGTTTATTGGACAATCACATCAAAGCCGGAAATGGTGACGCTCTGAATACCGATGTGAATGAATTGGTCAAAAATTTCAGTATAGAATATATCCAAGACACACTTCAGCAGCTTTCCCATAGCAAATCGATGGTCCCCATTTCCACCAAAGCCGTCTCAACTTTTATTGCTGAAAATCTCAGATCTCGGTCAGACACCTTATTACGAACGGAATAACATGAGACCATTATCTGAAAAGATCAACAAAAACGGCTTCACTCTGATCGAAATTCTGGTAGTAATCGCCATTATCGGCATTCTTGCAACCATCGCTGTCCCAAATTTTATAGCATATCGCCAGCAGAGCATTTGCGTCGAGGTTGAAGAAGACGCCTATAGCCTGTGTTTGGCTGTCAACAGCTATTTTTCATCTCCAACCAACACATCGCTAACCGGCCTGACCCCTGCCCAAGTGGGCTTCAGTTTTTCAGGTTTTGGTGAACAGAAGAATACCGGGACCATCGGTGGCACGATTGATAATATTATCATCCAGGTTACGGATGGCAGCGGCAGATGTCAGGGAAACCGTCCGGGGTGGACAGATCATGTCTATACCAAGATCATAAAGTAAACAGCAAGCTGCCACAAAAGAGTTATTTGTCCAGGAACTGTAAATAAATTTCATCAGTAGAAAAATTTATGAGCTATCAAAGCAATTCAAGTAATAAGATTGAATTATGGATTAAGGTCGGACTGTTTGTTTTTGTTTTTATTGCGTTCAGCCATACCATGAAATCGGAATTTCTTTTGCTTGATGATGATCTCAACGTATATAAAAATCCAACTTTTAATAACATTGAGTTAAAAACATTTTTTAAGCTATGGGCACAACCCTATGAGCATCTTTATATCCCTGTAACTTATAGCCTTTGGGCAATATTGTATTCATTCTCCAATAGAATATCAGGAGGTATTTACCCGGTTTACTTCCATTTTTCCAATATGCTGATACACGCGATTAATACAATAATCGTATTCAGCATCATTAAAAGAATAATCAACTATAACATACCGGATGAACTGAAAACTTATATTATTGCATTAGTCGGAGCCATTTTTTTTGCAGTACATCCCATACAGACAGAGCCCGTTGCTTGGATCTCAGGTATGAAAGACATTCTGTATACATTTTTTGCCTTGCTTTCCCTGTGCTATTATCTTGATGACGCTGACAAAGAAAAAAGTAAAAATAGTATTATCTCAAAAAAACATATCGCTTTTGTTTTGTTTGTTTTAGCAATATGTTCCAAACCTACGGCAGTTATATTGCCGTTTATTATTGTGTCGTTAGAAGTTTTCATCTTCAAAAAGCCGATAATATCAACAGTCAATCTATTGCCATGGATAATCGTATCTGTCGCTCTGATAATACTCGCAAAAAACCTGATGCCTCCACCACCGGAAAAAGAATACCTGCCTTGGCATTTGAGGCCGGTATTAGCGATTGACACCATGTTGTTTTATCTGAGAAAAATACTATGGCCATCGGAATTTATTCATGATTACGGAAGAACAATAAAAGCTGCCTCTTCTAATTTGGTTATTTTTTACTTCTCGACTGCCTTTGTTGCTATCTTGCTTTATGTTCAAACAAAAATTAAAGCAGCAAAGCTGTTGATCGTTTTTTTGATCGTTTTTTTTATATCCATCCTTCCTTATTCAGGCATTATTCCATTTGAATTTCAAAGACTGTCAACCGTGGCAGACAGATATGCCTACTTCGGGGTTTTTATTTTTTGCCTGTTTCTATGTATAGCTCTAAATAAACTAAAAACATCCATGAAGACATTAATATCTTTAGCCGTAATATTGACAGCATTTTTCACATTCAAAACCATAACGAATCTAAAAGTATGGGAAAATGATATTACTTTAGGTGAACATACCCTGAAATATAATTCTTCGAGTACTATCTCTTATATCAATATCGGAATCAAGAAGGCTTCAAATGGTTTATTTGACGAAGCGATAACCAATTATCAAAATGCTATAAATATCGATCCAGATGCTGAGCTCGCATATTTCAATATGGGAATCGCATTGGCCGCAAAAGGAAATATTCAAGAAGCTTTACTTCAAACTGAAAAATTAAAAAAGATTCAACCACAAAAGGCTGAAAACCTTAAGGAAACAATCTTCAGTATTAAAAGGAAACTTGACAGCATTCCAGCTCGGGTTCCGGCTATGTAAACATCCGATACCACGCGAAGTCTCGTCACGTATATAGCTACAGCAATCACAAAAAAACAGGTTTGTGTCTACAGATTTGACTGGCCTTCAGAGAGGGGTCGAAGGCCCAAAACACC
>JAPLJE010000326.1 GCA_026388755.1 Deltaproteobacteria bacterium
AACCGGCGCTCTGGAATACCTGATCAAGCCTTTTGAAATCGATGTGCTGATGCCGATGGTGGAAAAGCGTTTTGCAGCGTTCATGGCGGCAAGGGATGAAAAAATCCGGGTCGGCGCCATTGTGCTGGCAAGCGGAGCCGCGTTCTACAACCCGACCAGCGACAAGAACACGCTGGGGTATGGCATTTATCCCAATATTATCAACAACCTGGAATTCGAGCGTCTGATCGGCAACGCCGGGCCCTGTGCGGGGAACCCCATCCGCTCCGGAGACGGAAAGCCCATCTCCCGGATTGCGTGGATTCAGTGTGTGGGCTCACGAGATCTGCAAGCCGGCGCGGATTTCTGCTCCAGTATCTGCTGCATGATTTCCATCAAGGAGGCCCTTCTGGCTCATGAAAAACTGGGTCCAGGCCTGACCACCGACATTTATTACATGGATGTTCGTGCATGCGGAAAAAATTATCACCGTTATAAGGAAGCGGCGGAAACAACCGGAAATGTAAATTTTGTCCGGGGGCGGGCGCATACGGTCGTTCCGGACCCGGGTTCCGGCGATCTGAGAATCCGGTATGTGACGGTTTCAGGTGCGGAAATCGAATCGACGTATGACCTCATTGTGCTGGCCATTGGTCAGCGGCCGCATCCGGATATGGCGCACTGGGTTGAAAAATACGGCCTGTCCTTAAACGATTGGGGATTTGCCGAAACCGTTCCGTTTTCCCTGATCCAAAGTCCAAAACAAGGCGTTTCGCTGGCAGGATCTTTTTCGGGCCTGAAGGATATCCGGGAGTCGGTGACTCATGCCTCAGCCGCCGCTCTGGCCGCATCCCGCGTTATTCATAAGGCGGGCGGAGGAAATGCGTTGATTTCACCCCCGGCTCGGACAGGTGCCCGGAATGTATCCCGCGAACCTTCCCGCATCCTGATCGTGATCTGCTCCTGCGACACGCTGCTGACGCCGTATCTGGATGCTGCTGAAATCGAATACCGAATTAAAAAGGACCCGGCGGTGACAGGTCTCTTGCTATTCAATCGCATCTGCGCGGGACCGGACATGGAGTGCCTGATTCAGGAAATCAAGAGCCGCCAGCCAAACCGCCTGCTAATTGCCGCCGGCGCCGCGTGCGCGGACAGGGTTCGGGATGTGGGAAAATCCGCCGGGATTCACCCTGGCCTCATCTGCGTTGTGGAGATTCGAAGTCTGGCCTTTCGCCTCACTGAATTATCGAGTTCCCAACAATCGGCGCGACCATGCTCAGAAGTGGCCGGATCCCTGATCCACTCCCTGAGCATGGGAATATCCGAGCTGAAATACGCGGAACCCGAATCCCTCCCTGAAACCGCCGTGGTCAGGCGGGCGATGGTTGTCGGCGGAGGCATCGCCGGCATGAGTGCGGCCCTGGCCATCGCCGATCATGGATATCCGGTGGATCTGATCGAACGGGCTGAAAAACTTGGCGGCAACCTCAACTGGATTCGTCAGACCCTGGAAGGCCATGCTGTCGGGCCATTTCTGGATGAAACCCGGCAAAAAATTGAAAAACACCCCCACATTCAAGTTTACAGCGAAGCCAATGTCGTCAGCACCTGGGGAGAGGCGGGACGGTTTTATACGGCGGTCGCCGCCCGTGACAACACCGTGGTCCAACTGGAACATGGCGCCGTAATTCTGGCTACCGGCGGCATGGAAGCGCCGACCCAGTTGTATGGGCATGGGGCGCATCCGGCGGTCATGACCCAGAAAGAGCTGGAACAATCCCTGCAAAGCGGTGCGGTTAATCCTGAGAAGATAGCGTCCGTGGTCATGATCCAGTGCGTGGGATCCCGTGAAGATCCCAGAAATTATTGCAGCCGGATCTGCTGCCTGACTGCCATCAAACAGGCGCTTTATCTCAAATCTCAAAATCCCGGGATTCAAATCTATGTGTTGTACCGGGACATGATGACGGTCGGGTTTTCAGAGAGCTATTACACACAAGCGCGCAAGGCCGGCATCCTGTTTATTCCCTATGCCCTCGACAATAAACCCCGGGTCGAGACCGGCGAAACCCAGGCTACCGTGGTTGTTTTTGAACCCATTATTGATCAATTGCTTGAGATCGAGGCCGATATCATTGTTCTGGCAACGGGTGTCACGCCCGATTTTCCACAGAATCTGGCGGATGTTTTTGAGACCGAACGCGATTCAGACGGATTTTTTCAGGAAGCGGATGCCAAATGGCGGCCGGTGGATGCCATGAAAACAGGCCTGTTTGGATGCGGCATGATGAATTCGCCGCAATCCATTCCAGAGGCGATTGCATCCGCGGAGGCCGCGGCCCAGCGATCGCTGCGGATTCTGAGCAGACAAAGCCTGCCATCCGGCCGGATAACCGCCAGGGTTCGCCACAGCCTCTGCAGCCGATGCCGGATCTGTATCAATGCCTGCCCCTATCATGCCAGGGCCTGGAATGCGGATCTGGACCGGATTGACGTGAATGCGGCAGCGTGCCAGGGCTGCGGGGCTTGCGCAGCCATCTGCCCCAACAGCGCAGCGGTGGTGGATGGGCTTCTCATGCCGCAATTCTTTGAAATGATTGATGCCTGTTTCTGAGAGGTTATATGAAAGAAAACACACCATCGGCGGCTGCGGATCTGCTATCCGCCATCAGCGACAAAGTCAACGCCTGCATCCAATGCGGCACCTGCTCTGCGTCATGCCCGAATGCCTTTGCCATGGACTTTTCCCCGCGGCATTTGTGGCGGCTGCTTCAGGCAGGGGAGATGCAGACTGTATTAATGAGCAGATCCTTCAGTCTGTGTTCTACATGCTATTGCTGTTCCCTGCGATGTCCCAGGGGACTGCCCCTGACGGATGTCATGAGCGCCTTGAAACAGGTCAGTGCCAGACAGTTACCGATGCAGGATCCTTCGGGCGTTTTGTTTTACCGGAATTTTCTGGAAAGCGTGCGCCGGCACGGCAGGGTTCGGGAAATGGAATTCATGACGCTCTATTTTTCAGCCATGAAAAATCCCCTGCTTCCGTTTCAGTTCGCATCGCTGGGAATCAGGCTGTTATCCCGGAAAAAACTGCTCTTTCAACTGCCGTCCAGAGGCAGCGAGTGCCTCAATGCCCTGTTTAGCAAAGTGAATGAATTGGAGAATGCCCCATGAAATATCTCTATTATCCTGGATGTTCCCTGGAAGGATCGGCTCAGGAATATAATATTTCAACAAAAGCCGTTTTGAAGGCACTCGGGGTTGAGCTACTGGAGCTGTCCGACTGGAGCTGTTGCGGCGCTTCGGCTGCGTCAGCCGTCAGCCCACTGCTGTCCCTGGCTCTTCCTGCACGAAATCTGGCCATTGCAGAAAGCGTTGCGGATGTCTCTGATATGCTGGTTCCCTGCAGCGCCTGTTATCTGAACCTGAAAAAAGTTGAAGAAACCATTCGCAGGGAGCCGGGTATTCTGGTCAAGCTGAACGCGGTTCTGGAAACCGAGAACCTCAAGTTAAGCGGCCGGATCCGGGTGCGGCATCTTCTGGATGTGCTGTCCCGGGATATCGATACAAACCGGATACGTTCCCTGACGAAAAAACCCCTTTCCATGATGCGCATCGCACCGTATTATGGGTGTCAGTGCCTTCGTCCTTACCCCGTATTCGACAATCCGGAAAAGCCCGTTTCCATGAACCCGCTGATTGAGGCTGCGGGCGCCCGGGTTCATCCCTGGGCCATGGGAGGGGTCTGCTGCGGAGCTTCCAACCTGAATACGCATCCGTTCGTCGGAATTTCCCTGGTAACCGACCTGCTGAAGGAGGCTCGGGGTGCCGACGCCATTGTAACGGTCTGCCCCATGTGCCAACTGAATCTGGAAGGCTATCAGCATAAAGCCTCCGAAGCCTGTAATGAAACCCTTCAGATTGCTGTTCTGTATCTTCCCCAGTTGCTGGGAATCGCTTTTGGGCTTTCGGATGCCGACATTCGGCTGGATTTAAATCTTTCCGCAAATGAAGCGTTCAGAATAAAATACCAGTGCTGAAGAAAGGCATACCATGCTGAAACTGTTCCGTCATCCGCGTCGCAGCCTGATTTCCAAACTCATTCTGAGCGTCGGCATGACCTTACTGCTGTCCATGTCCACCTGGGCTTATTTTAATATCAACGAACAAAAAAACCGGGTTATGGAAAACATCATCGCCAATACGAATCGCCTGACCAACACGATCCGTTTGGGAACGCATTATGCCATGATGCTCAATTCACGCGATGATATCACCCAGATCATCACCAATATCGGTAAACAGAAAAGCATCGAAAATCTAAGAATCTATAACAAGCAAGGTCTGATCAAATTTTCCAATTCAGCCCCCGAGGTCAATACCACGACCAATATCAAGGCGGAAGCCTGCGATATCTGCCATCGGACGGATCCGCCGCTTTCAGAGTTGACGCTTTCGAGCCGAACCCGGATCATAAATTCTTCAAAAGGGTACCGGCTTCTGGGCATCATCACCCCGATCAACAATGAGCCAAGCTGTGCAACGGATGCCTGCCATGTTCATCCCCAGGGGAAAAAAATTCTGGGCGCGCTGGATGTGGTGGTCTCGCTTGAAAAAACCGATCAGGAAATCGCGGGGTTTGAAAGGGGAATTTTATCCCTGACGGTGTTTGTGTTTCTGATTACGTCCATGTTGATTTCCATCATCGTGATTCGGTTTGTCAGCCAGCCGATTCAAAAACTGATTGCCGAAACCCGGTTTTTTGCCAGGGGCGAGTACGATCATCAGGTGGACATCGCACAGGAAGACGAGATGGGGTTTCTGGCGGAAGCCATCAACCGAATGGGAAAGGCGATCGGTGAAAAACAAACCGAGCTTAACAGGCAAAAGGATGAATACCAGAATCTTTTTGAACTCGTTCCCTGTTTGATTACCATACAGGATAAGGAGTTTAAACTCATCCACTATAACAGGGAATTTGCGGACAAGTTCAGCCCGAAACATGGCGATTCCTGTTTTCAGGCCTACAAGGGGCTGGATACGCGATGCAGTCCTTGTCCGGTGGCGAGAACGTTTCAGGACGGATTGCCCCATTATGGCGAAGAGTCCCGGGTAAATACCGATGGGTCGGTGACCCACTGGGTGGCGCGAACATCGCCAGTGAAAAATGCCGCGGGAGAGCTTGTGGCGGTTATGGAAGTCTGCCTGGACATTACACGAAGAAAAGAGCTGGAAGTCAGCCTGGAAAGGTCGGAAAAGAAATATCATGCCATTTTTAACAATATCCCCAATCCCGTGTTTGTTCTGAATAGGGAAACCCTTGAAGTGCTGGACTGCAATCAAAGCGTATCCACGGTTTATGGTTTTTTTCCGGGTGAATTGATCCATCGATCGTTTCTGGAGATGTTCCGGGAAGAGGAACGAACGCTTCTGGGTCAGAAATTAAAGACGGAAACCGTTATTCATCGCATGAAACAGGTCAATAAATCCGGCAGAACACTGTTTGTGGATATCTGGATTTCGCCTTCCGAATATCCAGGGAGAAACGTGCTGCTGGTGACAACCAGCGATATCACCCAGCGCCTGGAAACCGAACAGCAGTTTATTCAGGCCAGCAAAATGGCGACGCTGGGAGAAATGGCCACCGGCGTCGCCCATGAACTGAACCAGCCCCTTTCGGTCATCAAGACGGCCAGCAGTTTTTTTGTACGGAAAATCTCCAGACAGGAAAAGATCGATGAGGATATTTTGATCAATATGCTGGGCAAAATCGACAGCAATGTGGATCGGGCCAGCCGCATCATCGGTCATATGCGGCTGTTTGCCAGAAAGTCAGAGGGAAAGCTGGAAAAAGTTCAGGTTAACGACATCCTGGAAAAAGCATTCGAAATCTTCAGTCAGCAACTGAAGGTTCGGGGCATCGACGTGCAATGGCAAATTGAAAAGAACCTGCCGCAGATTCAGGGGGATCCGGGCCGTCTGGAGCAGGTATTTATCAACCTCATTCTGAATGCCAGGGACGCCATTGAAGAAAGATGGGGGAATCGGGAGGCTGAAGAAGGCGGAAAACGGATTACGCTGAAAACCTGGAAAACGGACAAAATGGTTGGAATCGAAATTCTGGATACCGGCAAGGGGATTCCCAATACGATTCTGGATAAAATTTTCGAGCCGTTTTTTACCACCAAGGAAGTGGGGAAAGGAACCGGCCTGGGACTGTCCATCAGCTACGGCATCGTCAAGGAATGCGGCGGCGATATTCAGGTCAGATCGGAAGAAGGCAAAGGAGCCGGCTTTGTAATCCAATTTCCCATACAGGATACAGATGATGAAAAAGATCATTTTACTGGTTGACGACGAAGCGGATATCCGGGAAATTCTTTCCCTGTTTTTAGAAGACCTTGGCTATACCGTGGTTGCGGCGGAAAACGGCATGGATGCGCTCAAGTTGTTTCGAAAGACGCAGCCATCGCTGGTGATTTCAGATATCAAAATGCCGGGAATGGACGGCATTGAACTGCTTCGAAAAATCAAGCTGGAAAGCCCGGACACAGAATTTATCATGATTACGGGTCACGGCGATATGGAGCTT
This sequence comes from Deltaproteobacteria bacterium, assembly GCA_026388755.1. Classification (GTDB taxonomy): domain Bacteria; phylum Desulfobacterota; class Desulfobacteria; order Desulfobacterales; family Desulfatirhabdiaceae; genus RAAP-1. The sequence goes on from JAPLJE010000326.1 coordinate 6,575, forward strand.
GCCATTATCAGTTTTCAGGGCCAGGCTGCGGATTTTATCACCAAACCTATCAATGTGGATGTTCTGGAAATTGCCTTGAAAAAAGTTTTCGATAAAATTCTCTGCCGTAAAATGCTTCAGGAATACACGGAAAATCTGGAAAGACTGATTCGGGAGAAAACTGAAATTCAGAACCATCTGTCCTCGCTGGGACTGATGATTGGCTCCATTTCCCATGGCCTCAAAGGGCTTCTGACCGGCCTGGATGGGGGCATGTATCTGGTGGATTCGGGTTTCACCAAAGAGAATCAACCGCAGATTCAGGAAGGCTGGCAAATCGTCAAGCTGACGGTGGATCGCATCCGAAAAATGGTTCTGGATATTCTCTACTATGCCAAGGAACGGGATCTGAAATGGGAGACGGTGGATATTCTCAGTTTTTCCGAAGACATCGCCTCCGGCATTCAGCCCAAAATGGACATTCAAAAGATTACGTTTATCAAAGATTTTGACCCATCCATCGGCGCCTTGGAAATCGATCCCGGCAGCATCCATTCGGCCCTGATCAATATCCTTGAAAACGCCATGGATGCCTGTTCACGGGATACGGCGGAAAAACAGAAACAGGTAATATTCGGGGTCAAGCAGAATCCCGATCACATTCTTTTTCAAATCACCGACACCGGCACGGGCATGGACCGGGAAACCCGGGAAAAGCTCTTTACCCTGTTTTTTTCCTCAAAAGGCAGCAAGGGAACCGGCCTGGGGCTTTTCATTTCACAAAAAATCATCGCTCAGCATGGCGGATCCATCCATGTTTCCTCCGTCCCAGGCCACGGCTCTCAGTTTATCATCAAAATCCCCAAAACGACTTTGAACCACTGACGGTAGCCCCTTATCTCTTCAGGATACAAACCCCAGTTCCGGTTAAATATGCTTTTCATTGCATCTGCACAGCACTTTTGTCCATGACAATCACCAGTCCAATTCCGTGGAATTCGGTGAATTTCCGAAAACCGCTACCGGGAAAATATAGAAGTTCAAGCATCGAGAAAAAGAATGGCAGGGCCGGGAAAAATAGCATGACAAAAAAAGCCGCTGCAGTTGGTTGGGGAGCGCGTTTTTAATTTGACCAATGAATGAAGATTCCATAAGATCATCATCTCATGAAAGCGTTTTTAACTTTCTCTGCAGCAGGAGTCTTCATACAACTGGATGAACGTTCGCAAAAAAACAACCATAGCCGGCCCGCTTACACCGACCGAAGCCATCCTTGAAAGCATTTCAGATGGTGTTTTCACGGTGGACCGGGAGTGGCGCATCACTTCGTTTAACCGGGCGGCCGAGAAGATTACCAAAACATCCCGCAGCGAGGCCATCGGCCGGTTCTGCTCGGAAGTGTTCCGCTCCAGCATGTGCGAAATCGAATGCGCACTGCGGCGGACCCTGAAAAACCGCAAAGCGATCATCGGCCAGTCCGGGTACATAATTGATGCGGAAGGTACCCGCATTCCAGTCAGCGTTTCCACTGCGGTCCTTCGGGACGGTCAGGGACAGATTATCGGCGGAGCGGAGACTTTCCGAGATCTGAGTGAAGTCGAGGCGCTACGTCAAGAGCTGGAGGGGCGTTTTCACGTCGGGGATCTTTCAAGCCGCAGCCCCCTGATGCAAAAGGTATTCGATGTCCTTCCCGCCATCGCGGCCAGCCCCAGTACGGTGCTGATCCTCGGAGAAACCGGAACCGGCAAGGAACTGGTGGCGAAAACGATTCACGCACTGAGTCCCCAAAGCAAAAAACCCTTTATTGCAGTCAATTGCGGCGCTTTGCCGGATACCCTTCTGGAATCCGAACTCTTCGGATATAAGGCCGGTGCCTTTACCGGCGCGGGAAAGGACAAGCCGGGGCGTTTTGCGATGGCCAAAAACGGAACCCTTTTTCTGGATGAAATCGGTGAAGTGAGCCCGGCGTTTCAGGTGCGGCTCCTGCGGGTGCTCCAGGACCGGACCTACGAACCCCTGGGTGCGACCCAATCCGAAACTACCAGCGCCAGGATCATTGTTGCGACCAACAAGGACCTGTCCGAACTGGTGCGCCAGCATGTATTCCGTGAGGATTTGTACTATCGCGTGAATGTCATCCGAGTCGAACTGCCGCCGCTTCGCCGGCGAAAGGAAGATATTCCGCTGCTGGTGGCGCAATTTATCGCCCGGTTCAACCGGCTTCAGCAAAAAACCACCCGGGGAATTGCCCCCGAAGCGATTTCCCTGCTCATGGCCCATGACTGGCCGGGAAACATCCGCGAGCTGGAAAACGCAATCGAACGCGCCTTTATCCTGTGCAACGAGGGTGTCATTGCCATCGAACATCTGCCCGAAGAGCTGTCGGCCCGTTACACGACACGGATATGTCATGCCGATATGCAGACATCCCGGGAGCTGATGGAGGCCCAGGCCATTCGAAACGCCCTGGAGCAAACGGATTTTAACCGTCTGGCCGCAGCCGGATCGCTCGGTATCCACAAGAGCACCCTGTTCCGTAAGATGAAGCTGCTGGGTCTTTCCCTGCCGTCAAGGGATGGACGAACTCGAATCCCTAAATAACCAGTGAAGTGCCGGCAATCAGCCCGAATGCGAAAATGATCCTCAGAAATACCATGAGCACATTCAGTCGGTACAAGAGAAATACCACTAACCCCAGTGCCGGATCAGCCTTTTTCCATCCCGGAGCTCAGCCCGTATTTTCTCCATATGACGCAGGATGGCGAGTTCGCGCTCCAGAACAGTCACATTGATTTTAAGTTGGTCCGAGAGCCTACCGGGTTCCGCAGGGCCTTCCTTGCGCAGAACTGCAAGAACCTCTTGT
>JAPLJE010000227.1 GCA_026388755.1 Deltaproteobacteria bacterium
CGGCAGGATCATGGAGGTCTGTGAGGCAAAGGATCTTCATCTATCCCGGCATCCCTACACTCGGGGTTTGCTGGACTGCCTGCCGAGAATCACCGGCAATGAAGAGCTGCTGCCAACCCTGAAACGGAATGACGCCTGGCTGAAAGCGTCTTTTTCCGGTTAAGGAATCGTCATTCCCATGCTGAAAATATCCAACCTCAAAGTGGTGTTTGGAACCGGCGCCACCCGAAACCACGCGGTTAAAAATGTTTCCCTCGAAATTGAAAAAGGGAAAAGTTTTGGACTCATCGGAGAATCCGGTTCCGGAAAATCCACGGTCCTGAACTGCATCACCGGGCTCCTGAACTGCTGGACCGGGGAGATCCGGATCGAGAGCAGGCTTCAGCAGACCAGGAGGGATCTATCATTTTACAGAAACGTCCAGATGGTTTTTCAGGATCCGTATGGGTCGCTTCATCCCAGGCACACCATCGACCGGACATTAAATGAGCCGATGACCATTCATGGGCTGGGCGATGCCAATCAGCGCGTTGAAAAGGTCCTGGATGAGGTGGGCCTGGGCAATCGTTTCAGATTCAGATATCCCCACCAACTGTCCGGCGGACAGCGGCAGCGGGTTGCCATTGCCAGGGCCCTTATTCTTGAACCTGAAATCCTCCTTCTTGACGAACCCACATCGGCTCTGGATGTTTCCATTCAGGCCGAAATTCTGAATCTGCTCAAGCAGGTCCAGAAAAAACGGACTCTGACCTATTTTCTGGTGAGTCACAATCTGGCAGTGGTTTCCCATATGTGTAACACCATTGCGGTCATGAATCAGGGTGCCGTGGTTGAGTATCTCACCCAAAAGCAGCTAAGGGAAGGGAATATCCAGCAACCGTACACCCTGCAACTGATGGCGGCAAGCCGGGGATTCGGCCGGTGATCGACAAAAGAATAATATGGCCATAAGACAAAACTGCATCACCGCATTTTTCACTTACGAAGGGAACTGGCCTCTGACTCCTTTTATACGAAATGAATCGTTGGGAATCCCTGCGTTGACTTTCATCGCTCCGATTGGTATGATGACTAGTTATGGAAGAAGGAATTATCGTTGAATTTATTGACCGTCAGAAAGTACTCTGTGCGGTGGTGCAGGAAGTCAAGAACCAGCGGCTCAAGCTCCTGACCGAAAACGACCGTGAAGTCAACCTCTCTTCAAACCGGCTTTCTCATAAAAGCCGAATGGTTCTGGATCTTTCTCTGGGGCGGATCAAAACGATCGATGCGCTCAAGGGAATTGCCTTTCGCAGAAAACAGTTGACCCAAGAAGTCCATATTCGGGAGCTTTGGGAGATCCTCAATTCCGAACAGGAATGGATTGACCTTGCCACCATGACCGAGTTCTGTTTTTCAAATCAGGCGACCAGCGATCATGAATCCGCAATCGTTCGCGCATTTTTTCAAAACCGGCTGTATTTCAAATTTGACCAGAACCGGTTTTTCCCGATTCCGGAAGAACAGGTTGAACGCAATATTGCCCTGGAGCGGGAAATCGCCCAAAAAGTCCAACGGATAGAGTCCGGTGCGCAATGGGTCAGAACACAGCTTCTGCAAGACCGCCGACCCCCGCTACCCCCGCTGTCCGAAGACGAATCCGCTTGCATGAATATCCTCAAATCCTGTTATTTGCTGGATAAGGAAAGTCCCCATTATGCAGAAGGCAAGGAGATCATGACCAAGGCCGGAATCGATGACAAAGAGCGGCTCTTTTCGCTTTTCGTTGATTTTGGTCTTTTTGATCCCAATGAAAATATTGAGCTTTATCGGCAGGAAATTCCCTTGGAATTTTCCCGGGAAGTGCTGTCCCATGCCGGTAATACCGCCGGCTCCTGTGCATTGCTGTCGGATTCTTCAGGCCGAAAAGACCTGACCCATCTTCCCCTGATGACCATAGACGGTCAATCCACACTGGATTATGATGATGCGATCAGTTTCGAGGACTATGGTGATTCCTGCTGCCTGGGCGTTCACATTGTGGATGTAGGCCATTATGTTAAAAAAGATGATCCCATCGATCGGGAAGCCCGGTTAAGGGCGAGTTCCATCTATATGCCGGACCGGAAGATTTCCATGCTGCCGCCCAGCCTGGCAGAAGAGCTCTGCAGTTTGAAAGCCGGTGAACTCCGTCCCGCCATCAGCATGTTGATACACCTTAGCAAAACCTCGGAAATCCTGGACTATGAAATCGTTCCAAGCCTGATTCGGGTTCAGCGCCAGTTGACATATTACGATGTCAATATGGTTGCAGACAGCAGCCGAGAGATTGCCGGCCTTTGCGACATCGCCATGAAGTTTCGCCAGAAAAGGCTTTCGGACGGCGCTGTTCAGATTACGCTTCCGGATATCAATGTCTGGATCAGTGACAGCGGAGAAATCAGTGTTAACCGGATCAATCGCGAAAGTCCCGGCAGAATGATGGTGGCTGAAATCATGATCATGGCCAACTGGCTGATGGCGAAATTTCTATCCAGCCATGGTGTTTCCGCTGTCTTCAGATCGCAGCCAGGACCCAGAGACCGCCTCTACAAGGGATGTGAAGGGTCGCTGTTCCAGAATTACATGCAGCGCAGGCTTCTGAGCCGTTTATTGCTGCTCAGTCAGGCGGAACGCCATTCGGGGCTGGGACTGGACGCATATGTTACCGCGACATCTCCCATTCGAAAGTATTATGATCTGGTAACTCAGCGGCAAATCCGTTCGGTTTTCGGACAGGAAGCCCCGTATACGGCTCAGGAAATCGACCAGATCATTCTGCAGCTTCAAGAGCCGATGCTCAAAGTGTCACGTATGCAATATCAGCGAAACAGATACTGGATATTGAAATGCCTGGAATCCCGAATCGGCCAGAAGGAAGAAGCCATTGTCATTGGCAGAAAGCGAAACTCCTACCAGATTCTGATGACAGAGTACATGCTTGAATGCGATCTGGCTACAACCAGCAGAATCGAACTCAAGCCGGAAAACCAGATACAGGTCACCATTCAGCATGTGAATGCGCGAAAAGACGCGCTTTCGGTATTCATGGGATAAACATCGAGGTTTTTCTGTTATGAAGCAGTATGTTTCCAGCGCTGTAGAACGATTATCCATTGATATTAACGCCATTGCGGGATTGATTGCAAGCACCCAGTTGCCGGGCGGAGAAATCCCCTGGAGCCCGAACGATAAAACCGATCCCTGGGATCATGTCGAGGCGGCAATGGGTCTGGTAACCGGCGGCCTTTTCAGTGAAGCCCGCCGGGCTTTTGAATGGATGGTCCGGACTCAGCTTGAAAACGGCAGCTGGTATGCCGCATACCGTAAGGGACTTCCGGAAGACATGACTCAGGACTCCAACCAGTCTTCCTATATCGCTGTCGGCCTGTTTCATTATTATCTGGTGACACAGGATATGGCATTTTTACGCAGTCTCTGGCCGGTGGTTCGATCGGCCATTGATTTTGCAGTCAGTCTTCAGGCCCCTGGCGGAGAAATCTACTGGGCGCTCAGCCCGGAAGGCCGTTTGGACCCCATGGCGCTTCTGACCGGTTCCAGTTCCGTGTATATGAGCATCAAATGCGCGCTGGAAATTTCAAAGATTCTCGATGATCCCGTCCCTTCCTGGCAACAGGCACTGAATCAACTGGGGGAAGCCATTCGGAATAAACCGCATCATTTCAACATGACCAAGTCCCGTTATGCGATGGACTGGTTTTATCCCGTTCTTGCGGGCGCCATTACCGGAAACGATGCGCGGCTGCGCATTGACCGGTTCTGGAAAAAATTCATGGTGGAAGGGCAGGGCGTCCGCTGTGTGTCGGACCATCCCTGGGTGACGATCGCCGAAACTTCGGAGCTATGCCTGGCCCTATGTGCCATGGGAAATCATCGGCTTGCGGAAATCGTGTTCAACTGGATCTGCGATAAACGCTATGAAGACGGCTCCTACTGGTGCGGCCATACCTATCCGGATATGACGATATGGCCGGAAGACAAGATTACCTGGACCAACGCCGTTGTTCTGATGGCGGCAGACGCCCTCTATCACCTGACGCCTGCCGCCGGCCTGTTCAGTCATCAGGCCTGGGGACCGGAGGGTTTCATCGGATCGGCGTCAGATGTTCCTCACTCTGTCAGTTTTCAGAGGTAACGTGCA
>JAPLJE010000693.1 GCA_026388755.1 Deltaproteobacteria bacterium
CTGTATGTTTTTTTTTCATAATCTCAATAGTGATATTTAAGCTGAGCAACGAAAAGAGCATCTTTATCAATTTTATAGACGATACGATGCTCATCATTTATGCGTCTGGACCAGTAACCTGAAAGACCATGTTTTAAAGGCTCCGGCTTACCTATACCATCATAAGGAGTTCGGCAAATTTCTTTGATCAACTTATTGATCCGTTTAAGAATTTTTCGATCAGTTTGCTGCCAGAATAAATAGTCTTCCCATGCTTGTTCAGAAAAGATGAGATTCACTCGATCATATCCCGTTCGATTCCGCAACCAGATTCAAGTTCGGCAATGGACTTAATGAGTCTTTGAGCATTTTTGGGGCTGCGTAAAAGATAAGCTGTCTCCTCAAGTGACTGATAGTCATCTAAAGAAATAATTACGACAGAGCGATGACGATTACGTGCAATCACGATCGGAACATGGTCATCACAGACGGTATCCATGGTTTTGGCAAGATTAATCCTGGCTTGTGTGTAAGGAATCACATTCATCTTATATTTTCTCTCAAAAAAGGCATGTTATAAAGCTATTGGCGATCGGAACTCACGTCAATCTGAATTTTCAGGATTTCATTGACCCGCTGAGGATTGGCTTTTCCTTTGGATTCCCGCATGACCTGGCCGACAAAAAAGCCAAACACCTTTTCTTTGCCGTTCTGATAATCCGATACTTCTTTTGGGTTTCTGGCAAGGACTTTCTGAACGATTTGCTCAATTTCCGAGGAATCGGTGACCTGAACGAGCCCTTTTTCCTGAACAATGGTTTCGGGCGGCTTGCCGGTCCTGGCCATTTCATCAAAAACGGTCTTGGCGATTTTGCCGCTGATGACATTACCATCAATCAGCTTCAGCAGCGCGGCCAGCGCCCGGGGAGCAATCGGGGATTGCTGAATGTCTTTGCCTTCGGCGTTTAATAGCGCCAGCAGCGATCCCATGATCCAGTTGCTGACCTGCTTGGGATTTGAATAATCCTCAAGGCAGGATTCGAAATAATCAGCCAGTTCACGACTGGATGTCAGGACTTCGGCATCGTACGCAGGAAGACCATGGGCAGTTGAAAATCTTTCCCGTTTGGCATCCGGAAGCTCCGGCAGGCTTTGCGTGATCTGCTGAACCCAGTCATCGTCCACCATCAGCGGCAACAGGTCTGGGTCGGGAAAATAGCGGTAGTCATGGGCCTCTTCCTTGCTGCGCATGGACGTGGTCTGACCCTTGTCCGGATTCCAGAGCAGGGTTTCCTGGAAAATCTGTCCGCCGTCCATCACGACATCCTTCTGACGGTTGATTTCGTAAGCAATGGCTTTTTCGACATGCTTGAAGGAATTAAGGTTTTTCAGCTCGGTTCGCGTACCCAAAGTTTCTGTTCCGGCAGGTCGGATCGAAACATTGGCGTCACAGCGAAAGCTGCCTTCCTCCATGTTGCCGTCACAGATATCCAGATATCTAAGCAAGGATCGCAGTTTTCGAAGATAGGCGCCGGCTTCTTCCGGAGACCGCATATCGGGTTCACTGACGATTTCAATCAGTGGAACGCCGGTGCGGTTCAAATCCACCCGGCTGAAGGATTGATCCGGGTCGTGCAGGAGTTTTCCCGCGTCTTCTTCCATGTGTATCCGGGTGATGCCAATGCGCTTATTGTGTCCGTTCAATTCAATATCGATATATCCTGCAAGGGCGATCGGAAGTTCATATTGGGAAATCTGATAGCCTTTGGGAAGGTCCGGATAAAAATAGTTTTTACGGGCAAAGCGGCTTTCCGGTGAAATCCGGCAATGCGTAGCAATGGCCATTCGAAGCGCGTATTCAACCACCTTCTTGTTTAATACAGGCAATACGCCGGGCATTCCCAGGCAGATCGGACACACATGGGTATTGGGTTCTGCACCGAATTCGGTTGAACACCCGCAGAATATTTTGGATCTGGTTTTCAGTTGGGCATGAACTTCAAGCCCGATAACCGGTTCAAATTCCATAAAAACAATCATCCTTTCAGACAGTTCAAATAAATGATGCAGCTATTCACAAAGGTCAGGGGTTAGGAACAGATGACCTCATGGCCTCCACAGCCTCGGCTGAAGATGGATAAAAATGGAATATGCGGTCCATTCGGGTCAGTTTAAACAGAGACATCACCTGATCGCCAATACCGCACAAACAGAGATCCCCTTTCCCGGCCAGCAACTTCAAAAGAGAGATGATGGCCCCCAGTCCGCTGCTGTCAATAAACTTAACGAAAGAAAGATCCAGTAGAATACGGGTGTTGCCTTCCTGTATCCACGATACGAGCTGACTCTTGAAATCGGCAGCCGAGGATGCGTCAATAAGATGGTTACAAGGTGTCAATACCAGAATGTCGTCAATCTTTTC
>JAPLJE010000516.1 GCA_026388755.1 Deltaproteobacteria bacterium
CACTTCGGCAAAGAAATTCGTGTGAACCGCTTTGGCCGGCTCATCCAGGGTGTTCAGGTTTTTCAGGATCTGACAGCAGCATCCGCAGCACAGGCAAATGTTGGTGGGTTTCTGGGAATTGCCGGGTTGAAGCACGAGGCCTGCCTCCATGCCTTTTGCCAGAATTTCGAGGGCCTCGGACTGGCTGATGGGTCGTCCCAGACCGTTTTCTTCATAAAAATATGCGCCGCTGCCAAATGCCAGACAGACTTCAATCGGCCGGTCGCAGCCCTTGCCGGCCATTTTATGTTCGGTTCGGCAGATGCAGGGGGTGACCACGATTTTGGACTGTTTCTTGATGATCTGCTCGGCTTCGTCATAAGGCATGGTGAGCATTTCCGCGGAAATACTTTTTGAAATGGGAATGACGCGAAGCTGCTTGGTTTTGGTTCCTGTCCAAACCTTGTTCATAAAGGAAGAAGAATACTCGTTAAAGTCTTTGATCAGATCCAGATCAAGGCTTTTGACGTGATACTCCCAGATTCCAACCACAAATTGGGCCGCCATGTAATACGTCTGGCCGTGTTTGCCCGATCTGTAAATCAGTCCCTTCCGGGACATGTCGTATAGAATTGGCGCCAGCTCCGTTTCGTCTATTTCCAGCCGGTTGGCAATGGCGGAAACCGTTTCCGGCATCATCACGAGACCTGCGGCAATCTTGGCTTCCCGGGGTGTAAACAGTCGTTTGAGGATTCGGATTTCAACGCCGGTTTCGGTTGCCGGAAAACCGGCCGGAAGGTTATCCAGATGCCGGGCAAGATTTTGATAAACGTCTGTCATAAAAACTCCTCTTTGCATGCTCATTCATTCATCTGATAGGCTTCTTTCATCGCATAGACCTTTTCTTTCCATATCTTTTCAAAACGATCGGAATTGACCACCGGCTTTTGAATCATTTGTTGGCATAGATCCATCTGATTTTGGGTGCTGCTGGGTTTGGAATAGAGCTGAAGCGCGAATTTCGAAAAATCCCGGACCATGAAATCAAAAATCTGATCGACCATATCGTTTTCAACGGCCTGAATGGCCGCGTTTTCCAGAATGAGCTGGCCATAGACCACCAGGGTGAAGAGCTCGCCGACGATCAGAAGAAAATCGATATCCTTTGCCTGCTCCGCGCTGGGAGTTGCGGTCGCCAGAAAGGTTTTAAGAACTTCGATCTGTGCCTTGAAGATTTCAATGTTGGGCAGGTTCAGGCGACTGTAGGCCATCTGAAAATCATGGAAACGGATCTTCCCCAATCCCTTGGCGGGGCCTTGATTGAAGAGAAAATCGTCATTGACCGGATCTGTCCTTCTGGGGATTTCTGGAAAAACATCCGGATTAAAGAAGAAATTGGCCATGAATTTGATGATCAGCGCCATATTCACGTGAACCGTGCCTTCCAGCTTGGGAAGAGCGCGAATGTCTCTGGCCGCCATCTCAAAATACATGTCTTTTTCAAACCCTTTTGCGGCAATCACATCCCAGAGCAGGTTGATCACTTCTTCCCCCTGAGTGGTCACCTTCATCTTGACCATGGGGTTGTAGAGCAGATAGCGCCGGTCTGTTGTGGAGGCGCTTCGCATGTAGTCCGCGGCCCTTGAGGCAAAAAGCTTCATGGCCAGAAGACGTGCGTAGGCGTCTGTAAAAAGCTGTTTGACGTGCGGAAAATCCGTTACGTAATGGCTAAAAAGCCTTCTGTTTGCGGCATGGTGGATGGCTTCGTAGAAGGCATGGGTGCAGATGCCGATGGAGGCCCAGCCAAGATTAAATTTTCCCACATTAATGGTGTTCAGGGAAGAATCCCAGGCCTGCAGGCCCCGGGTGAGGATATCGCCATCGGTGATGGGATAGCTGTGAAGGGCATACTGGGCCACATAATTCTGTGAATTCACCACATTTTTAACGCACTCGTAATTGGAGTGCTGTGAGTTTACGACAAAAAACACATATTCATCGCTGTCTGCCATTTTCCCGAACGTCGAAACCAGGGCTGCCTCATTGGCGTTTCCGATATAATACTTGCCACCGTCTGCGCGGTATTCGCCGGCCTTGATTTCCGTCAGGGTCATTTCACTGGCATAAAGGTCTGCGCCGTGTTCTTTTTCGGAAAGCCCGAAAGCAAAGATTTCCCCATCTTTCAAGAGCTGCACTGTTTTTTGCTTGACGGCTTCATTCTGTCCCATCCAGATCGGGCCGAGTCCCAGGATGGTGACCTGCCAGGTGTACCAGTACGGCAGTCCGTAAAACCCAAGTATCTCGCTGAAATCGCAGTTCCGGGCCGTATCCCAGCGGCAGTCTTTTCCGCCGTAGGCAGTCGGTGTCAGCAGCGACGAAAAAATCCGGTTTTCTTTTAAAAAATCCAGAAAATCTCTGTACCACACCCGCTCGTGATCGTCGTGTTTGAGCCTGGCCTTTCCTTTATTTTCGAAAAAAGCAATGGTTTTTAACATGATTTGACGGGAGGACGCGTCAAGATGCTCAAACCGTTCTGACTTCGGATTTAACAGTTTCATGGTGCTCCTTTACCCCGCAAATCGTGCTGGATTATCTTCGAATGGTCACCTTATTCATGACAAC
>JAPLJE010000251.1 GCA_026388755.1 Deltaproteobacteria bacterium
ATGCAAAACTTATTGATATGTTTAGAAAAGCTGATGAGATTCTGCTGAACTCGGTCAAGGGAATCACCGATCTGATCTTTATGCCCGGGTATGTGAACCTGGATTTTGCAGATGTCCGAAACACCATGTCCAAGTCCGGTATGGCTTTGATGGGGATCGGCATTGCCAGTGGCGAAAACCGGGCTATTGAGGCAGCCGAAAGGGCCATTCAGCATCCGCCTCTCGAGGATATGTCCATTTCCGGAGCCAAGGCCGTTCTCATGAATATCACCAGTACACGGGAGATTACCCTGGATGAAATGACGGAAGCCTCGGATCGCATTCATAAAGAAGTGGGTGACGAAGCAGAAATCATCTGGGGCCAGATATTCGATGACAACCTTGGGGACGAGATGCGGGTGACAGTCATTGCAACTGGCATTGGGTCCAGTGTTGAAATGATTCCGGGAAGGCGGAAACTGACTGCGCTTCGAGGAAGGCTAAGGGATATTACGCCATCGGATTTGGAGAATGTCATTGATTATGAGGAGCCGGCTTTTATCCGTAAGCAGGTCAAGGTGGATGATGTGTCGGTTCCGGATACGGATTGCGGATTCAAGCTCAACACTCAGGATGAATATGATCTGGATGTTCCCACGTTTTTAAGAAGAAAGGCGGATTAGCGCTTGAGGCGCGGCAGGGCAGAAAACCATCATCAGCATGCCAGATCCGAAACTGGGATCATTCGAAAAAACTGGAAGGGGAAAACCAGCATTGTGCTGGTTTTCCCCAATCATTATGCGGTGGGTCTGCCCAATCTCGGGTTTCAAGCTGTCTATCGCCTGTTGAACAGTATGGAATCCGTGGTGTGTGAAAGGGCGTTTCTTCCGGAATCTCCGGGCCCTGCCACTTCAGTGGAATCCAACAGTAATATTGAACTTTTTGATATTATAGCCTTTTCAATTTCTTTTGAAATTGATTACCTCAACCTGCTGATCCTTCTTAAGGATGCCGGTATTCCGCTGCTGTCTTCTCAAAGACATGAAGCCCATCCACTTGTCATTGCCGGAGGCGTCGCCTGTTTCATCAATCCTGAGCCCATTGCCCATTTTATCGATTGCTTTCTGATCGGGGAAGCTGAACGCCTGCTTCCCCGGTTCATTGACTGTGTTGAATCCTGTTCAAATCGAAGTGCCTTACTGACCGAACTGGCTCATGAGGTTCCTGGCGCGTATATTCCCGCTTTCTATGAGGACCGCTATTCGTCTGAAGGCATCCTTGAATCGCTAACCCCTGTTGGAAAGTCCCCCCCCCCACGGAAAATTACCCGTGTGCATGTTCCCCGTCTTGAGGAAACACCCACACAGAGCGTTGTAATTACTCCATATTCATCATTTGGAAGCACGTGTCTGATCGAGGTCAGCAGAGGCTGCACCCATGGCTGCCGATTCTGTTCCGCAGGATTTGTTTACCGTCCGCCTCGGTTCAGGCCCTTGCCTCTTCTGCAGGAATGCATTCGAAAAGGGGCGGAAATGTCTACAAAAATCGGCCTGGTCGGCGCGGCAGTATCGGATCTTCCGGACCTTGGCAGACTGTGTGATCAGGCATGGGAAATAGGGGTTCAGCTTTCATTCAGCTCGCTTCGGGCAGATGCTCTGAGCCCGGATCTGGTTTCATCTCTGGCGCAAAGTCGTGTCAAGACGGCCACCATAGCGCCGGACGCCGGATCAGAGCGAATGCGCCGGGTTATTAACAAGGGAATCACGGAATCTCAGATTCTAAACGCCGCTTCAACGCTGGTGGAGGCAGGTATTCCGAACCTGAAACTTTATTTTATGGTTGGCCTTCCCACAGAAACCATTGAAGATGTTGAAGCCATTGTCATCCTCTGCCACAAGGTCAAGGCTGCTTTTCTGGAAAGCAGCAGGGCTCAGGGCCGAATCGGTGAAATGACCATCAGTGTCAACGCCTTTATTCCCAAGCCGGCTACGCCGTTCCAGTGGGCGGCAATGGATGCAATGCCTTTGTTGAAAAAAAAAATGGCAATGATCATTCGTGGTCTGAAACATGTTCCAAATGTTCGAGTTGAAGCAAACAGTTTCAAGGAAGCCGCTGTTCAGGCATTTTTGTCCAAAGGCGATCGCAGGGCATCTGATTTGCTGATCAGGGCCGCTCATAACAAGGGAAATTGGGGGAAAACCTTCAGGGAAACGCCTGACTTTTCGCTCTCATTTTACATTCATCGTGAGCGGCCTTTGGATGAGGTGTTGCCTTGGGATCATATCGATAACGGGGTCCAAAAAAACTTTCTGGAAAAGGAGTACCTCAAGGCGCTGGAAGGAAAAATCTCGCCACCCTGTCCAATGACAGGATGCCGATTATGCGGCGCTTGTGACGGATGACAGTGTATTTGTTTCTTTCCTCTGTCATCCCTCGTCTGTAACAACAGGGATCTTGATAAATTCGATGCCTTCTTCTTTGAGTGTTTTTTCTTCTTCTTGCGTGCTTGTCCCTCTGATATTCCGGGGTTCGGTCACGCCATAATGGATTTTTAATGCTTCGGTGGCAAATTGGGAGCCAACATTGTCAAAATTTTTTTCAATAAATACGGCGAGCGTTTTTTCGAGTTTGGCAAGTTCCCTCTTGGCAAGGGCAGGTGCTTTATCAGTGTGAGATGCTTTAATGGAAAAGGCAGTCGGTATCTTTGAGATATCTGCGTCATTGCAAACCGGACAGGTTAACAATCCCCTGGCTTTCTGATTTTCGTAGGCTTTCCCATCATCAAACCAGCCCTCAAACTTGTGGCCCTGTAAGCATTTTAAATCAAAAACAATCATTCCCTGTCACCCAAGAAGTGCTAGAATGTAAGGCATCAGAATGGATCATAAAAACTTTTTATAATTTGTGAAAATACCATACCCCTTTCCAATTGAAAATAAATTATTGACAGAACAAGGGGATTCGAACCAAAATACACCCCTTTCAGATCAAACCCTGATGCTGATTAGGGCAACCCCCAAATTCGGAGACTGTTATCCATGAATCGTTTTGTTTTGATCGGGTGCTGGATTTTACTGCTGGCCGCGACATCGTGGGCCGAAAATGTTTACGTTTCAGAGAATATCAGGCTTACGGTTCGTAAGGAACCGGGGAACGATAAAAAAATAGTCAGCATCCTGGTTTCTGGAGACCAGGTGAATGTATTACAGTTTGGAGATGAATGGACAAAAATACGGCTTTCGGACGACAAGGAAGGATGGGTCCTGAGCCGCTTTCTGTCCACGCAGATGCCGAGCTCTGTGGCGCTTAAAGTGCTTGAAAAAAAATATACAGATCTTGTTGCCCAGACCGGAACGCCCCAGGAAGATTTCCGCCGGCTGAAGGAAGAAAACGAAAAGCTTGCTGCCGAGCAGCAGAACTGCAGCAAGCAGCTTCAGTCGCTGAATGACAATTATCAGACATTGAAAATGGATTCTCAGGACGTTGTCAAGCTTAGGGCCGAGTATGACGATGCCCTGGCCAGGGTTGCCGAGCAGGGTAAAAAACTCGAAGTGATAGAAGCGGAGATCGGAAAAGCCACGTTTGACCAGAATTTTAAATGGTTTCTGGCTGGGGGTGGTGTGTTGCTGGCAGGGTTTTTAATCGGGTTTATTACCAGAAGGAAACGGTCGTATTCGTTGATTCGCTGATGAAATAACAATAAAGGCATTCTTGTGAACATTCAAACCGATTTTTTAGTGATAGGCAGCGGCGTGGCTGGCTTGACATTTGCTTTAAAGGCGGCTGATTTTGGCGAAGTGGTTTTGATAACCAAAAAAGGCATCATGGACAGCAACACCACTCAGGCTCAAGGGGGAATTGCTTCTGTTTTCAGCAAAGTGGATTCTTTTGACCTTCACATCCAGGACACCCTTGCATCCGGAGATGGTCTTTGCAACCGCGAAGTTGTTGAAAAAGTGGTCAAATCCGGGCCGGATCGGATTCGCGAACTCATCGACCTGGGGGTCAGGTTTAATCTGAAGAAAGAGCAGCGATTTCAGGGAGCGCTGAATTTTGATCTGGGCCGTGAAGGGGGGCATTCTCAGAAACGGATTGTGCATGCCCAGGATATGACGGGACTGGAACTGGAAACAATTCTGGTTGCGCATGTCCGGGAACACGAACGCATCCGCGTCATCGAAAATCATGTTGCCATTGATTTGATTACCTGCTCCACGCGAATGAAACGTGGACTGGTCACCACAACCCATGAAGCTTTTTGTTGCGGTGCCTATGTTCTGGACCGTTTCACCCACCAGGTCCATACTTTTGAAGCCAAGATCACCCTTTTGGCAACCGGTGGCGCTGGAAAAGTCTATCTTTATACCAGTAATCCCGATATTGCCACAGGGGACGGCATTGCCATGGGGTACCGCGCAGGCGCGACCGTTGCCAATCTGGAATTTGTTCAGTTTCACCCCACCTGCCTTTATCATCCGGATGCCAAGAATTTCCTGATTTCCGAAGCAGTCAGGGGGGAAGGCGGTATTCTGATA